>JASHTK010000310.1 GCA_030040575.1 Gammaproteobacteria bacterium | reverse complement strand
AGGTGACGATTCGCGCTTGGTCACTCCCTGGTCACTCAGCCGGCAAGGCACTCACTGCGCCTCTCTACAAGCTCCTGTTTCTACAGGGTTTTCCGACCCGATTCAAACCACCCCTTGATTTCTTCGGAGGCTAGTACTCTATCCAACTGAGCTACGGGCGCGCGGAAGGAGCCGAGTTTACCTCAACGGCCCATTCGCGGTGCCGCGCGCCGCGCGGCCCTCCGTGCGCGCGCTCACCGGGTCAGCCGCTGTGCGTCCTGCGGTGCTCGAATGCGGCGAGATCATCCATCAGCTGGATGAGCTCCTCGTGTCCGCCGGCTTTGCCCGCGTCGGTCGCATACTTGCCGGCGATGATCACCTCGGGCACACCTTCGACCCGATAGCGGTCGGTGACCTCCTGCGCGTGCTGCAAGCTCGTCGTGACGCCGAAGGAGTTGTACGCCTTGCGGAAGGCGTCCGGGCTGATGCCCTGCGCCTGGGCCCACTCGAGCTGCGTCTGGAACGATTCCTCCTCCGTCTCGCCGAGGAGGGGATTGTTCTCCTGGTGAATGGCATCGAAGGCCTTCTCGACGAGGTCGTCGCGTCCGAGCGCCTCGAGCGTGTAGTAGAGCTGGGCGTGCAAGCGGTGCGGGGGACCCCACATCACCGGCACGCGCACAAACTCGATGTAGGACGGCTTGCTCTTGAGCCACGCTCGCACATAGGGCTCGAACGCGTAGCAGTGCGGACAGCCGAGCCAGAAGACCTCCATCACCTCCACCTTGCCCGGCGGGGCGCTGGTCGGCTCCGCGGGCGAGATCACGTCGTAATTGACGCCGGATTTCCATCGGCCATCCGGGAGCTGCTCGTCGGACGGCATGGCCGCGATCCGCTCGAGCGCTGCGGTGCCCTGCTGATCGTCGGCGTCGGCGGTCGTATCGGGAGCGGGAGGCTCGGTTGCCGATCCGGCCGCCGATTGTGCGGTCTGGGTGCTTGCCTCGGCGGCAGTCGCCGGCGTCTGCGATTGCGTTGCGGTATCGCTGGCCGCGGGCTGCGCAGCGACGGCAGGCGCCTCCGTGGCGGCGGGCGTGGCCGCCTCGCGACTGCAGGCGACGAGACTTGCGCCGCAGAGCAGAGCGAGAAGCACGATGGATCGTTTCATCACAAACCCCTGCGCCGGCGGCGCCGGCCGGAAGCGGGCCGCGCGGACCGCGGAATCGTCAGCGCATGCCCTGAACGTACGATGCCACGTTACGGATCTCCTCGGGCGTCAGCAGCTTCGCGATCGTCGCCATCATGTAGCCGTTGCGACTCTGCGGCTTCTCGGGGCCCGCGCCAGCGTAGCGCGCGCCGCTCGCGAAGTCCTGGAGCTCCTTGATCACGTACTGGGCGTGCTGGGCGCGCAGAGCCGGGTAACCGGAGGCGAGGTTGCCGGTGCCGATCGGTCCGTGGCAGGCGCGGCACGCGGGAATGCTGCGGCTCGGGTCCCCGTAGTCGTAGAGCGTCTGTCCCGCCTTCCAGTAGGACGGGTCGGCCTCGTCGCCGAGGGGCGTCTGCGCCTGGTAGTACACGGAGATGTTGTCGATGTCCTGGTCCGAGAGCATGGTCGCCATCGGCATCATCACGGGGTTGTTCCGCACCCCTGCCTTGAAGAGCTGCAGCTGCTCGTCGAGGTACACCGCATTTTGGCCGGCGAGCCGCGGCCAGAGCGGGTTCGTGCTGTTCCCATTCGGGCCGTGGCAGGCGGCGCAGACGGCCGACTTGGCGGCACCCGCGGCGACCGCGCCGTCGCCGTAGGGATAGAGCGTCAGGACGGGTGCGGCAGCCCAGGCCGGGGCCGAGAGGCCGATCGCGGCAAGCGCGGCGAGCGCGGCGAGGGGTCCGGGCCGTCGGCCGGCCTTGCCGTCCTGCCGGCGGCAGGCGCCGGCGAGCGCTTCGACTGGGTGGCTCAATGCAGGGACCTCGGCTCGGGTACAAAGGCGCCGAATTGTACACTACGATTTTTCGGCGATTGAGGGGCAGGTGCGCGGCGGTCCATGAGTCGGTTTGCGCAAGCCCGGTTCCTGCTGAGCGCCGCTTCCGCGACGCAGTTTCCGGCCGATCGCGGCGCGGAAGTCGCCTTCGCGGGGCGCTCGAATGCAGGCAAGTCGAGCGCGATCAACGCGATTCTCGCGCGGCGCTCGCTCGCCCGGACCGGGAAGACGCCCGGCAGCACGCGGCTCGTGAACTTCTTCGAGCTCGGCAGCGACCGCCGGGTGGTGGACCTTCCCGGTTACGGGTATGCCCGGGTGACCGAGCGGGAGCGGCTCGAGTGGGCGCCGCTCATCGAGGCGCTCCGCGAGCGCCGATCGCTGCAAGGGCTCTTCCTGATCGTCGATGCCCGGCGCGGCATCGCCGCGGCGGACCTCGCGCTCCTCGAATGGGCCGACCCGGCCGCCCGGCGCGTTCACGTCCTGCTCGCCAAGGCGGACAAGCTCAGCCGGCGCGAGGCGGCGGGAGCCCTGCGCTCGGCCGAGCAGATTCTGCGGAGCCGGGCATCGGCGCAGCTGTTCTCGGCTTTCGGGGAGGGCGTCGTCGAGGCCCAGCAGCTGCTGACGAGCTGGCTCGCGCCGGCGCCGGAGGCGGACAAAAAATTCCCCGGTGGCCGAACGGCCACCGGGGCAGACTAACCCGGCACAGGTCTCATGAACCGGGTCTGACCCGCTCAGGGAGGGAAGCGGGGAGTGCTGGAGGCACTCGTCAAATTAGACGGCCGGCCGGGCGGGAAGTTCCGACGCGGCGCTCAAAAACTCCTCTTTTCCAATCAATGGGTTGTACCCACCGCTGTCGCGTCGGCGCTACAGCTCGCAAGTGGACCCATTCGCGGCCGTGCAAACCGCTCGCCGCCTCAGTGCGCCTCATCCCAGTTCGCGCCGACGCCGATGTCGATCCGCAGGGGCACCTTGAGCGCCGCGGCGCCGGTCATGTGCTCCCTCACCGCGGTCGTGACGGCCTCCACCGCGTCCTCGCGAACCTCCAGGACGAGCTCGTCGTGGACCTGCATCAGAAGGCGGGCCGGCGAATCCTCGCGTTGACACCAT
>JASHTK010000309.1 GCA_030040575.1 Gammaproteobacteria bacterium | reverse complement strand
GCCGACTGGCGGGCGCTCGCCGGGCTCGAGCGCGCCGGCGCCGCGGTGACCGCCTCCGCGCTTGATCTGGAGCAAGGCACGGTCATCGAGGAGCTTCATCCCGATGCGCGGCTCACCCCGGCATCGCTCACCAAGCTCGTGACGGCCGCCGCCATCCTCGAGGCCTGGCCGGCCGAGAGGCCGTTCCGAACTCGCCTGCTGAGCGGCGCGGCACCCGCGGGCGGACAGCTCCGGGGCGATCTCATCCTGCAGGGCGCGGGGGACCCCTCGCTCGACGATCCGGCTCTCTGGACGCTCGCGGCCCAGCTCCGCGGCGCGGGCGTGACGCGGGTGAGCGGCCGCTTGATCGTCGAGCCCGCGCCCTTCGGCCTCGTCGAGTGCGGCACGCAGGACCGATGCGATGCGCTTCGGCGCAGCGATAGCGCCTACAACGCTCCGCTCGCCGCCGTCGGCGTTGACTTCGGCAACTGGTGCATCGAGGTGCGACCGACCCGTCCGGGGACCGCCGCGCTCGTGCAGGGCTGCGGGGTCGCGGCGCTGCCCGTGCCGGTGGACGGCGTCATCCGCACCGTCGGCGCCGGAGGACGGCAGACGTTCTGGGTGGAGCGCGTGACCGACGCGCAGGGCGACCGACTGCGTGTCGGCGGCGACGTGCCGGTGGGCGACGCCGAGCAAGTCTACCGCTCCATGTCGGACCCCGTCCGAGGCGTCGGGCTGCTGCTCGCGGAGGCCCTCCGCGAGATCGGCGTGCGCCTCGACGGCCCCGTCGTCGTGCGCGCGGAGTCGCCGCCGGATCGCGCCACCGTCCTCGCCGAGGTGGACGGCCTGCCGCTGCGCGAGCAGCTCGCGCGCATGCTGCGGTTCTCGAACAACTACATCGCCGATGTGCTGACGCTCGATCTCGCGGCGAGCGGCTCGGGGCGGCGCCCCCTGCGCCTCGCCGCTGCCGCAAGCCTGCTCTCGGGTTTCCTCGCGCCCCTGCGGTACGCCGGCCGCCGCGCGCACGAGCCGCCGGTGCTCGTGAGCGGCAGCGGCCTCACGCCTCAGAACCGCCTCTCGGCGGGCGATCTCGTCGCGCTGCTCGCGCACGAGTACCACGACGCGCGACGCTTTCCGGCGTTCTACGGCAGCCTCGTCGTCCCGCGCGATGCGCCGTTCGGGTTCCTGCGGACCGGCAGCTCGGCATGGCTCGACCGGGCGGCCCTGAAGACCGGCACCCTGGATGATCCGTATTCGGTCTGCGGCATCGCCGGCTTCCTGCGCAAGCGCGACGGCGGCTGGATCGCCTTCGCGGTCATCGTGAACGGCACCTCGCGCCGGCCTCACATCCCGCTCGTCGATGCCCTCGCGGCCGAGCAATCCGACGTCGAGGCGCTTCTCGCGCGGTACTGAGCAAGACCGCTTCGCGGCCTACCTCGCCGTGACGGCCTGCGTCTGCTCCGCCCAGAACACCGCATCGAGGTACGCCGCGCGAATCAGCCCCGGATCGAGGCCGTTGTAGGCGACGCGTCCCCACGATGCGCGCTCGTACGCGCGCGCGCACTTGAGCGCCGATCCGATGTCGCCCTCTTGCGCGATGAGCGCGCGCTCCACCGCAGGCGCGAGCGGCAGCTCATCGAGGAGCTCGGCGATCGGCACTCCGGTGAGTACATCGAGCAGCGAGAGCAGCCCGGTGATGAAGTACGGCCCGGCGTCCTTCACGCCGGCGAGCCGGGCGAGCTGCTCGCACATGCGCGCCCGGGTCATCGCCGTGACGAACAGCGCGACCGGCCTGTGCTCGAAGCTCTGCAGGGAAACGAGCGTCGCGAGGTGCCGCAGGTTGTCGAGCCCGAGGATCACGATCGCCTGGCGGATCGACTCCACCCGGCGCGGCAGGTTGTAGTAGCTCGAATTGATGCAGCGGAGCACGCGATAGGAGATGGACAGGTCCTGCGAGACGAGGCGCTCGACCTCATGCAGCGAGTAGTCCTCGTTCTGCAGCGCCGCGATGAGCCGCAAGGTCGCGAGCTGGCTCGAGGGCATGCGCTGGACCTTGACCGTCTGCGGCCGATGCAGGAAATCGCCCTGGAACCCCTGGAAGCCGATCTGCAGGCACTGCTCGAACTGCTCGACGGTCTCGACCTCCTCGGCGATCAGCGTCAGGCCCCGCTTGAGGAGCCCCGGCACGACGTGCGCGAGCTCGGCGCGCGTCTGCTGCGCGACATCGATCTTGACGATGTCCACCACGTCGAGCAGCGCGGGATCGTTGAGCCGCGGGGCGTAATCGTCGAGCGCGATCCGATGTCCGCGCGCGCGCAGCGCCTGGATCCCCTCCATCAGCGCGGGGCTCGAGGGGACATCCTCCACCCACTCGATGACGACGCGCTCCGGGTGCATCGACGGGGGCGCCTGCGCGAGCAGCAGCTCCCGGGGGTAGTTGATGTGCACCGGCAGCCCGCCCGCCAGCCGGTCGAGTCCGATCTCGAGCGCCGCGTCCGCGACCATCCTCAGGGCCGCATCGCGCGTGCTGACGGGCGCCGCCGCGGGCGCGCCCGCTTCCTGGTAGAGCAGCTCGTAGGCGATCACGGTCATCGCCGGTCCGTAGATCGGTTGCCGCGCGACGAGCGCGATGGCGCTCGCGGGCGAGGGCGCCTCCCCGGGAGGCGCCGCGGCAAGCGCCCGGCGCTGGTCGGTGATTTTGCTCATCGGTGGTTTCGCGGATCGCGCGGCAGGGCTCGAGGCTACTGCGCCCCACGTCCTTCAGTCGCCGTACGGCCGCACACCTCTTGTATCGGCCGTGGCGCGCGCGGCTGAAGCCGAGCGCGGGCGCCCCTCGGGTTCACATAACGCCTCGAGCCCTGTGCGGGCCGCCCGCCTCATGCGGACCGTGCCGGGCGGTGCAAGCCCGAGGACCATCGCTCTCGCGTGGCGCTCCCCCCCGAGCGCGGCGTAGCATCCGCCGTCCGCTCCGGATCGATCGGAAGGGATCGCTCATGGCTCAGCCATCCGCCCCGCCGGCCTTCTCGAAGGGCTACCGAGCGTGGCTCCTCGTGCTCCTCGTCCTCATCAACGCCCTCAATCTCGCGGATCGCCAGGGCCTTGCCGCCTCCGTTCAGCCGATCAAGCTCGATCTGAAGTTCACCGACTCCGAGATGGGTCTCATCCAGGGCCTCGGATTTGCGATCTTTTACACCCTGATGGGATTGCCGCTCGCGCGCCTGGCGGAGCACACGAGCCGCACGCGAATCATCGCCGGCTGCGTCGCGCTGTTCGGCGCCATGGTCGCGCTCTGCAGCACCGCGAGGAGCTTTCTGGGGCTGCTCGCCTTTCGGATCGGCGTCGGGGTGGGCGATGCCGGCTTCGGCACGCCGGTCGCATCGCTCATCGGCGATCACTACCCCATGGAGCGGCGGGCATCGGTGATGTCGATCATCTGGCTCGGCGCCCCGCTCGGCGTCGTGTTCGGAACGGCCGGCGCGGGGTACCTCGGCGAGTACGTGAGCTGGCGGGCGACGTTCCTCGTGATCGGATCGCTCGCGATCCTCGTCGCCCTCATCGCCTCTCTCACGTTCCGGGAGCCGGCGCGCGGCGCGTGCGACCCCGAGCCGCTCGCGCGCGGGGAGCCGCCGCCCTCGGCCTGGACCGCGTTCCGGTTCCTGTTCGCGAAGCGCTCGATGTGGCACGTCCTCATCGGATGCTCCCTCGCGGCGACCTCGATGAACGCCATCGGCCAGTTCCTGAGCGCGTTCCTCATCCGCAACTACGACATGGGCATCGCCGCGGCAGGCCGCCTGCTCGCGCTCATCGCGGGAGCCGCGATGGCCTCCGGGCTGCTCGTCGGCGGCTTCGGAGTGGACTGGGCGGGGCGGTCCGACAGGCGCTGGTACGTGTGGGGCCCGGCGCTCGGCCTCGCGCTCGCCGCGCCGCTGTTCCTCCTCGGATTCAACCAGCCCGTCGTCGGGGTCGCGGTGGTGCTGCTCATCGCGGCGCACCTGTGCATGTTCCTCTACTACGCGCCCTCGCTCGCCCTCGCGCAGAACATGGTCGGCGCCAACATGCGCGCCTCCTCCGCCTTCGTCGTCTCGATTGTGCTCGGGCTCGTCGGCATCGGCATCGGCCCGACCGTCGTCGGATTCCTGAGCGATCGGCTCGCGAATCGCGCGTTCGGGCTCGGCGTCTTCACGGCCATGTGTCCGGGGGGCGCCGCGCCGCACGGCTCGCCGCAGCCGCTCGTCGCCGCCTGCGCCGCCGCCGGCTGGTAGTGGGTGTCGAGATCGCGCCGCAGGTCGCGGCCGGCGAG
>JASHTK010000308.1 GCA_030040575.1 Gammaproteobacteria bacterium | reverse complement strand
CGGCGGACGCCGACCACGCCGACCACCCCGACTCGCGCGAGCCGACTCGGGTCATGCGCGTCAAGCGCTCCTGAGCGGGCTGCGGCGCGCGCGGAGGGCGCATGGAGCGCCCGCGGGTGGCGAGCCGAGTCGCGGGTTTTAAGGGGGAAGCTCCGATGGACGTGATCGCAGAGCACGTTCAATTGCCGCAGCCGCGGCTTGCGGCCTGCTGGGAGGCCATCCGGGTCGCCCCCGGCGTGCGCGAGCGGCTGCTCTCCCAGGCGGTGCTCGCCCTGACCGTGCGGCGGAAGCTGCCCTTCGAGGTGGCGCCCATTCATGGCCTCATCGTGCTCTTCGGCCCGCCCGGCACGGGCAAGACGACGCTCGCCCGAGGGCTCGCGAACGAGATCGCGAAGGCGCTCACCCCGCCGGGCGCGACGCTCGTCGCGGTGGATCCGCATGCGCTCGCGAGCGTCGCGCCCGGTCAGACCCAGAAGGAGATCACGCGACTCTTTCAGCAGACCCTCCCGGACCTGGCCGCCTCGGGCCCCGTGATCGTGCTGCTCGATGAGGTGGACACCCTGGTCGTGGACCGCCAGCGCTTGAGTCTCGAGTCGAATCCGATCGACGTGCACCGCGCGACCGACGCCGCGCTCTTGGGACTCGACCGGCTGTGCCAGAGCCAGCCGAACGTCCTGCTCCTCGCCACCACCAACTTTCCGCAGGCGCTCGACCGCGCGCTGCTGTCGCGCGCCGACCTCATCGAGGAGATCGGGCTGCCCGATGTGGAGGCCCGCACGCAGATCATCGCCGAGATGCTGCAGCACCTCGCGCGTCACTGGCCGGCGCTCGAGGGACTCAAGCAGGAAATCAAATTTCTCGCCGCGGCTTCGGAGGGCGTCGACGGGCGGCGGCTGCGCAAGACGTTCATCGCCGCGATCGCCTCGAGCCTCGAGACCGCACGCGACCCGAATCGGGTGAAGTCCACTCACATCATCGCAGCCCTGCAGGGCCTGCGCCGGGACTTGCAGGCCGAGCACGAGGAGCGACGCCGGCTCGAGGCGCTCTTGAGTCACGAGCTGCACCCTCGCAGCGGGTGAGGCCTCGCGCCCGCAGCGGAGCACCGGGTACACTCAACAAAGCGATACGGCCAAACGGGGGACGGCAATGGCGACCGACCCGGCCTACGACCTGGTGGTGCTCGGCTGCGGCGCGGCCGG
This sequence comes from Gammaproteobacteria bacterium, assembly GCA_030040575.1. Taxonomy (GTDB): domain Bacteria; phylum Pseudomonadota; class Gammaproteobacteria; order Steroidobacterales; family Steroidobacteraceae; genus JASHUC01. Next base: position 2,235 of record JASHTK010000308.1, on the reverse strand, counting down.
CCTGTCGGCTGCGGTGAGCTATGCCGCTGCGGCCAGAGCCTCGGGACGGGCGGCGCGCATCGCGGTGGTCGAGCGGGCGCGCCGCGAGGAGCGCGGCGGCGCCACCCGCTGGACGAGCGCGTGGTTTCGCATCACGGAGGATCGCCGGCTCGACCCGGCGTTCATCGAGGAGATGCAGGCGGCGTCGGGGGGCTTGGCCGACCTCGAGTCCTGCCGCACCCTCGCGCGGGAGGTCGGGCAGACCCTGCAGTTCCTCGAGCAGAACGGCGTCCCGCTCACCTACTTCAAGCAGCCCTTTGCGAACCGTAATACGGGCGGCGGCCTCGGGATGCCGGTGGGCGGCGGCGCGAGCATCGTCGAGGGCTTGGCGGGCGTCATCGAGCGGACCGCGGGCGCGCGGATTCTCTACGAGACCGAAGCGGTGCGTCTCAGCCTCTCCGGCGCCGGGCGAGTCGACGGGGCCGTCGTGCGCGGCCGCGACGGCCTGCTCGCCACGCTCTCCGCACCGGCCGTGGTCATCGCGTGCGGGGGCTTCGAGGGCAATGCGGAGATGCTGACGCGGTACCTCGGGGCGCGGGCCTCGGAGCTCCCGGTCATCGCCCCGACGCTGAAGAACAATACGGGCGACGGCCTGCGCATGGCGCTCGAGATCGGCGCCGCGGCCGCCGGGCAGTTCGACATGTTCCACGGGGAGCCGATCGATGCGCGCTCGGGCAAGCCCGACGCCGTGGTCTATGCGTACCCCTTCGGCATCCTGGTGAACGACCGCGCGGAGCGCTTCTGCGATGAGGGGCGGGACAGCTTCGATTCCACCTTCGAGGAGATTGCCTACGAGATCTGGCGGAACCAGCGGCAGAGGGCGTTCTTCATCGGGGATCAAACGACGCTCGCGATCGAGTCCGTGCAGGCGATCGTGCTCACGGACCAGCCGCCGGTGAGCGCGGGGACGCTCCGCGAGCTTGCGATCGAGCTCGCGCTCGATCCGGGCGCGCTCGAGCGCACGGTCGCCGCCTTCAATGCCGCGGTGGGCCCGGGCCGGTTCGACGCCCATCGCTTCGATGGCCGGGCCACCCACGGGCTCGTGCCGCCGAAATCGAACTGGGCCTTTCGGCTCGAGCGTCCGCCGTACATCGGCTATCCGCTCACCTGTGCGATCACGTTCACCTTCGGCGGCATCCGCACCGACGCTCTCGCGCGCGTGCTCACGCCCTCGGGGACCGTCATCCCCGGACTGTATGCGGCGGGCGAGGTGACCGGGCTTTACTATCGCCGGTACCCCGCGGGGACCTCGGTGCTGCGGTCGGCGACGTTCGGCCGTCTCGCCGGCGCGCATGCGGCGCGGGCGGGCGCGGCCTGACCGGTTTGGCCGAGCGAGCGGGGGAGCGGCGATGGACATCGTGCACGGAGACCAGATCGAGTGGGGTGGCCACCTCACTGCGCACCGCGCCGGCCACATGACGCACAAGGTGCTCTTTGAGGGCGAGGAGGGCAGCCCCGACAACTACCTCTTTGTGCTCGCGAACGAGCGCTCCGATTATTACTCGCCGCGCCACCGCCACGCCTGGGACCAGGTGCGCTTCTGCCTCGAGGGCTCGATCCCGATCGGGCGGGACCTCACGATCGATGCCGGGGAGATCGGCTATTTCCCCGAGGGCGTCTACTACGGTCCGCAGCAGGGCGGACCGGATCGGATCGTGCTGCTGCTGCAGGTCGGCGGGGCGAGCGGGCTCGGCTACTTGAGTCCCGAGCAGCTCGAGTCCGGCCGGGAGCGGCTCCTGAAGGAGGGTGTCCTCGAGGACGGGATCTTCAAGCGCACGAGCGGCGCGGGCAAGAGGAATGAGGATGCGTACGAGGCGATCTGGCGAGTGGTGACCGGCCGGCCGCTCGACTATCCGAAGCCGCGCTACAAGGCACCGGTGATCGTGCGTCCGGAGGCGTTCGCGTGGCGCGAAGTGGAGGGGATGCTCGGGACGCGCAGCAAGTGGCTCGGCCTGTACCCCGAGCGCGAGCTGTCGCTCGAGCTGATCGAGGTGGCATCCGGGTGCGCGTGCACGGCCGAGGTGGTGCCGCTGCGCCGGCTCCTTTACATCCGCCGCGGCGCGGGGCGCTGCAACGGCGAGCCCTACCGCGCGCAGTCGGCCGTGCGGCTGCAGCCGGATGAGGCGGCGAGCTTCACGGCGACGGCCGCCACGGAGCTCCTCGCGATCGGCGTGCCGCCGCTGCCGGCGGCGCTAT
>JASHTK010000307.1 GCA_030040575.1 Gammaproteobacteria bacterium | reverse complement strand
GAGGCGAACTGAATGATGGCGTCGATGCGGTTGCGGAACTCAGGCGAGAACAGGCGGCGCACCGCCTCCATGCCGTCGGAGGCGTGATCGGCGTGCATGAAGCCGATCGAGGGCCGGCTCATCTCCTGCGCGCCGGCGTTGGTCGTCATCACGATGATCACGTGACGGAAGTCGGCCTTGCGGCCGTTGTTGTCGGTGAGCGTCCCGTGATCCATCACCTGCAGCAGCAGGTTGAACACGTCCGGATGGGCCTTCTCGATCTCATCGAGGAGCAGCACGCAATGCGGGTGCTTGGCGATCGCCTCGGTGAGCAGCCCGCCCTGGTCGAAGCCGACGTAGCCGGGCGGTGCGCCGATCAGGCGCGAGACGGTGTGCCGCTCCATGTACTCCGACATGTCGAACCGGATGAACTCGACGCCCATCGTGAGCGCGAGCTGCCGCGTCACCTCGGTCTTGCCGACCCCGGTCGGGCCCGCGAACAGGAAGCTGCCGACGGGCTTTCTCTGGTCCCCGAGTCCCGAGCGCGCCATCTTGATGGAGGCGCCGAGCGCCTCGATCGCGCGATCCTGGCCGAAGATCACGAGCTTCAAGTTGCGCTCGAGGTTCTTCAGCACCTCCCGGTCCGAGGTGGAGACGCTCTTCGCCGGGATGCGGGCCATCCGCGCGATCACATCCTCGATGTGGCGCACCTCGACGGTCTCCTCGCGCTCGGCGAGGGGCTTCAGCCGCAACCGCGCGCCGGCCTCATCGACCACGTCGATCGCCTTGTCCGGCAAGTGCCGCTCGTTGATGTGGCGGGCCGCGAGCTCCGCGGCCGCCTTGAGCGCCTCGTCGGCGTACTTGATGGCGTGATGCTCCTCGAAGCGCCCCTTCAGGCCCTGCAGGATCTCGATCGTCTCCTGCACGCTCGGCTCCGTCACGTCGATCTTCTGGAAGCGCCGCGCGAGGGCATGGTCCTTCTCGAAGATCCCGCGGTACTCCTGGTAGGTGGTCGAGCCGATGCAGCGAATCTCCCCGTTGGTGAGCACGGGCTTGATGAGGTTCGAGGCGTCCATGACGCCGCCCGAGGCGGCGCCCGCGCCGATCACCGTGTGGATCTCGTCGATGAAGAGAATCGCGCCCGGCTGCTTCTTCAGCTCGCCGATGACCCCCTTCAGTCGCTTCTCGAAGTCCCCGCGGTACTTCGTGCCCGCGATGAGCGCGCCCATGTCGAGCGCGAAGAGCATGCAGTCGGCGAGCACCTCGGGCACCTTGCCCTCGACGATGAGCCGCGCGAGCCCCTCGGCGATCGCCGTCTTGCCGACGCCCGCCTCGCCCACGTAGAGCGGATTGTTCTTGCGCCGGCGGCAGAGGATCTCGATCGTGCGCTCCACCTCGAGCTTGCGCCCGATGAGCGGATCGATGCGGCCCTCCTGCGCCAGGCGATTGAGGTTCGTGGTGTACTTCTCGAGGGCGCTGCCGCCGCCCTCCGGATCGCGCTCGGCCTCGGCGCCGGCCTCCTCCTTGTCGGTCTTCTCCTCGGCGATCTTCGAGAGGCCGTGGGAGATGTAGTTGACCACGTCGAGCCGCGCGATGTGCTGGCGCGCGAGCAGGTAGACGGCATGACTTTGCTTCTCGCTGAAGAGCGCGACCAGCACGTCCGCGACGCCGACCTCCTTCTTGCCGCTCGACTGGACGTGGAACACGGCGCGCTGCACCACGCGCTGGAAGCCGAGCGTCGGCTGCACCTCGCGCTCCTCGGCCTCCTCGAGGCGCGGCGTCGCCTGATCGAGGTGGTCCCCCAGCTCCTGCTTGAGCTTGGCCAGGTCGGCTCCACAGGCGCGCAGGATCTCGCGCACCTTCGGCGTCGCGATGATCGCCAGCAGCAGATGCTCGACGGTGAGGTACTCGTGGCGCGCCTCGCGCGCTTGGTGAAAGGCGTTGTTGATGCAGTACTCAAGCTCGTTGGAAAGCACGTTATCTCCAAGCTTCCGGATCGTCCGAACCGCCGCTGCCGCCTCAAGCCTCCTCGAGGGTACACATCAGAGGATGCTGGTGGTCGCGCGCGTAAGTGGTCACCTGCGCCACCTTAGTTTCTGCGATCTCGTATGTGAAGACCCCGCACACGCCCTTACCCTTGGTGTGGACCTCGAGCATGATGCGCGTCGCGGTCGGTCGATTCATGCCGAAGAACTTTTCGAGCACGTCGACCACAAACTCCATGGGAGTGTAATCATCGTTGAGCAGGATAACTCGGTAGAGGGGAGGCTGTTTGACCTCCGGCCGCGACTCCTCGACGACGACCCCGGCATCTGGGCGGACGGGGTGCGGATCCGGCGGGGACATCTTGTCTTTATAGGGGTCGCCAAACGCCAACACAAGAGCCTCTCGACGCCGGAAAATGATGAGCAGGAAACAGATTACAAAACAATTGCTTGAGAGCCAAAGCGCCGCGCTCGTATGATGGCGCGGACCCCCGTGGGCAGCCTCGAGGTGCGACCCTCCCTGCGATGAATCCCGTAAGATCCTGGCTCGATACGATGGCCACGAACGGTGAGTGGCACAGCGCCCTGCGATCCCGCGCCCCGCAGGCGGCGGTGTGGGCGCTCGCTCTCGCGCTCGGCGTGCAGGCGGCCGTGATCGTGACGCGCTGGGCGGGATCGGGCACGACCGCCGTGACGCCCGTCGCCGAGACGGCGGTGGCGCCGCGTCAGCCGGTCGACATCGCAGGGATCGTCAACGAGCACCTGTTCGGGGCGGCCCCGCAGACCGCTGCCAACTCGGCGGGCGCCCCCCGCACGAGCTTGCCGCTCGTGCTGACCGGGACGATCGCCGCCGAGCAGCCCGAGGCGGGACTCGCGATCCTCGGGGCGAACCCGACGGCCGTGGACGTGTATGCGGTCGGCGACAACGTGCCGGGCGGCGCCCGGCTCCATGCCGTCTACGACGACCGAGTCCTGCTCGACCGGGGCGGCGGGCGTCTCGAGTCCCTCATGCTGCTGCGCGATTTCCCCGAAGGGGGTCCCGACCTCGGTCCCGCGTTGGCTCCGGTGCAACAGGCCGTTGCGCGGGTGCGCGAGCTGATGACCACGGACCCGACCGCGCTCGAGAGCATCATGCGTCCGCAGCCGGTCTTTGCGAGCGGAAAGCTCCGCGGCTTTCGCGTCTACCCGGGGAGCGATCCGCGCGCATTCGCGATCCTCGGCCTGCGGCCGGGGGATCTCGTGACCGCCATCGACGGCACGCCGCTCGACGACCCCGCGCGGAGCGATGAGATCTTCCGCACGCTCGGCTCCTCGAGCGAGGCGCACGTCACAGTCGAGCGCAACGGCGCGCAGGAAGATCTCACCTTGAACATGGCGCAGATCGCCTCGCAAGCGGGCGATCTCACGAGCGGCGAGAATGGCGCGGGCGGGACGAGTCCGGCGGCTGCCCAGGGACCGGCCGGATCGCCGGGCCTTTAAACCAGCAGGTGCGCTTTGCGGACCCCGGGGGCTTCGATGAGATCACATGGACTTTGCATCCGCCTCGCCCGCGCATGCGGCGCGAGAGGCCTCGGCTGCGCCGCCGTGCTCGCAGCCGCGATGGGGGTCGCCGCCGCGCAGTCGGCCGGCGAGCGCATCACGCTCAATTTCCAGGGCATCGACATCCGCCAGGTCGCCGACGCCGTCGGCATGGTCACCCACAAGAACTTTGTCTTCGACCCGCGCGTGCGCGCGCCGGTGACGATGATCTCCTCCACGCCGATCTCCCCCGCGGCGCTCTATCAGACCTTCCTCGCGATCCTGCAGGTGCACGGATTCATCGCGGTGCCCGACGGCGAGGTGGTGAAGATCGTGCCGGATGCCGACGAGCGCTACGAGCCCGGCGCCGTGCTGCCCGCGGAGGTGAGCTCGAGCTCCGATGAGATCGTGACGCAGGTGGTGCAGGTGCGGAACGTGAGCGCCGCGCAGCTCGTGCCGGTGCTGCGGCCGCTCATCCCGAACCAGGCAGACCTCAACGCCTACCCGCCCGCGAACATCCTCATCATCTCCGACCGCGCCTCGAACGTGAGCCGCCTGATGCGCATCATCAGCCGCATCGACGAGAGCAACACCTCGGACATCGACGTGATCCCCCTGCAGAACGCCTCGGCGAGCGAGGTCGCGCGGGTCGTGAGCTCGCTCTACGAGAGCCAGAGCCAGAGCGAGATCGGCGGTACCCCGCTCAAGCTCGTCGCCGATGAGCGCTCGAACAGCATCCTGCTGAGCGGGGACGCGAACTCGCGCCTGCGCGCCAAGGCGCTCATCGTGCATCTCGATACGCCCTCGACCTACGGCGGCAGCACGCAGGTGATCTTCCTGCACTACGAGGACGCGACGAAGCTCGCGCCGAAGCTGAAGGATCAGATCGAGGGCATGGAGGAGGCCGCCGCGGCCGCGAAGGGGGGCAGCTCGGACCAAGGCAGCAAGGAGGAGGCGCAGGTCTGGCCCGATGAGCAGAACAACGCGCTCGTCGTCACCGCGCCCCCGAAGACGATGGGCGAGATCCGCTCGATCGTCGACCGGCTCGACATCCGCCGTGCGCAGGTGCTGGTCCAGGCGATCATCGTCGATGTGGACTTCGACAAGTCGACCGAGCTCGGCGTGAACTGGGCCGTCTACTCGAACGGCTCGACCATCCCGGGCGCGACGTTCCTCACGCCGGTCGGCGGCGCGAGCCTCGTCGATCTCGCCGACTCGATCATCAACCCGGCGAATCTCCCCTCGACAGGGCTCGTGAACGGCACCACGGTCGCGCTGGGGCGCATCGCGAAGACCGGGATCAGCTTCGCCGCCATGCTGCGCGCCCTGCAGAGCAGCGACGACTCGGACATCATCGCGACGCCCTCCACGGTCACGATGGACCACCAGGAGGCGAAGATCGAGGTCGCCGAGGAGGTTCCCTTCGTCACCGGGCAGTACACCAACGCGAGCACGGTGACGAACGGGACCGTCTCCCCGTTCCAGACGATTCAGAACGAGACCGTCGGAACGATCCTCAAGATCACGCCCGACATCAACAACAACGACCTCATCTTGAAGATCGACATCGAGAGCTCGAGCGTCATCCCGACGAGCGAGCTCGAGGCGGAGGGCGAGTCGGGCAGCACGGTGAACCCGACGACGCAGAAGCGCACGGTGACCACCGAGGTGCTGATCGAGAACGGCGGCATATTGGTGATCGGCGGCCTCATCAGCAACGAGTACGACCGCAACACGACCGGCGTGCCGCTGCTCTCGCACATCCCGCTCCTCGGACAGCTGTTCCAGGACCGCCAGGGCGACATCGAGAAGAAGGACCTCATGATCTTCATCCGGGCGCAGATCCTGCGCGACGGCACGGACGCGGGCGTCGCGACCGACGCCGAGTACCAGTTCATGCGCAAGGAGCAGACGCAGGTCGGGGAGAAGGAGCTGATTCCGCTCGTGCCGGGCGCGAGCTCCTCGGTGCTGCCGCCGACCTCGAAGAGCGTGCCGCAGCCGAACTTCGTCGGCTGCTGCGACCTCGGGCCGCTCACCGCGCCGCCACCGAAGGGTTCCACCACCGCGGCTCCGCAGGACGCTCCGCCGAAGGGCGCTCCGCCGAAGGGCGCTCAGCCGCAGGGCACTCCCCCACCGAGCGCTCAACCCGCGACCGCTGCACCAGCGAGCGCGGCACCCGAGAGTCCGCAATGAACGATACGGCCGGCGCCGGACCGGCAGCGGCGGGCGCAGGATCGCCCGCCAGCGCTCCCGAGCGGCGCCTCTCGTTCGCCTATGCCAAGCGCCACGGGGTGCTCGTGCGGCACGTCGCCGACGGTTACGCGCAGTGCGCCTACCGGACCGGCGCCTCCCCGCTCGCGCTCGCGGAGGTGCGGCGCTTCTTGAAGGTGCCGCTCAGGATCGAGCGGGTCGATGAGGCCTCCTTCGATACGCTGCTGCGGCAGTCGTACGAGGCGGGCGCGGAGGCGATGCAGGCCGTCGGCGGCTTCGAGGACACGACCGATCTCGCCCATCTTGCGCAGGACCTGCCCGAGCAGGCCGACCTTCTCGAGAGCGAGGACGACGCGCCCATCATCCGCCTCATCAACGCGGTGTTCACCCAGGCGATCAAGGAGAACGCCTCGGACATTCACATCGAGCCGTTCGAGAACCGCCTCGTGATCCGCTTCCGCGTGGACGGCGTGCTGCGCGAGGTGCTGCAGTCGAAGCGCGCCGTCGCGCCGCTCGTCGTCTCGCGCATCAAGGTCATGTCGAAGCTCGACATCGCCGAGAAGCGCCTGCCGCAGGACGGCCGCATCAGCCTGCGCGTTGCCGGCCGCGCCGTGGACGTGCGCGTCTCGACCATTCCCTCAAGCCACGGCGAGCGCACGGTGCTGCGCCTGCTCGACAAGCAGCCGGGGCGGTTCGATCTCGGCGCGCTCGGCATGGACCCGGCGACCGAGCAGCGCATCGATGAGCTCATCCACAAGCCGCACGGCATCCTGCTCGTCACCGGCCCGACCGGCTCGGGCAAGACGACGACGCTCTACGCCGCGCTCGAGCGGCTGAACGACCGCACGCGCAACATCATGACGGTCGAGGAGCCGATCGAGTACTACATCGACGGCATCGGACAGACCCAGGTGAACACCAAGGTCGATCTGACGTTCGCCCGCGGACTGCGCGCCATCCTGCGCCAGGACCCCGACGTGGTGCTCGTCGGGGAGATCCGCGATCTCGAGACGGCGCAGATCGCGATCCAGGCGAGCCTCACCGGCCACCTCGTCATGTCGACGCTGCATACGAACACGGCGGTAGGCGCGATCACGCGGCTGCGCGACATGGGCATCGAGCCGTTCCTGCTCTCCTCGAGCCTCATCGGCGTGCTCGCCCAGAGGCTCGTGCGCGTGCTCAACCCGGACACCAAGGAGCCGTTCACCGCCGGCGAGTACGAGCGCAGGCTCCTCGGCCTGCAGCCCGGCGAGCCCTCCCCGAGGCTGCATCGCCCGCGGCCCGACGATGCGAGCGGCTACCGCGGGCGCACCGGGATCTACGAGCTCGTCGTGGTCGACGACACCTTGCGCACGATGATCCACGATACGACCGCCGAGCACGAGATCGAGCGCTACGCCCGCACGATGACGCCCTCGATCCGCGACGATGCGCTCGCGAGGGTGCTGCGCGGGGAGACGACGCTCGAGGAAGTGCTGCGCGTCACGCGCGAGGATTGAGCACGGCGCAACGCCGATGGGTGCCTTCGAATACACAGCCCTCGACAACGGGGGACGGGAGCGCAAGGGAATCCTCGAGGGCGACACGGCCCGGCAAGTGCGCCAGCTCCTGCGCGAGCGGCAGCTGCTGCCGGTGTCCGTCACCGAGGTGGCGCGCAAGGAGGCGACCGAGCAGCAGCGTCGCGGCCTGTCCCTCGGGCGCCGCGTCTCGGCCTCCGATCTCGCCCTGCTCACCCGGCAGCTCGCGACGCTCGTGCGCGCCGGCCTGCCCCTCGAGGAGGCGCTCCTCGCCGTCTCCGAGCAGACCGAGAAGCCGCGCGTGCAGAGCATCATCATCGGCGTGCGCTCGAAGGTCATGGAGGGCCACGCGCTCGCCAAGGGACTCGCCGAGTTCCCGCGGGTGTTCCCCGAGATCTACCGCGCGACGGTCTCGGCCGGCGAGCAGTCCGGTCACCTCGACGGGGTGCTCGAGCGGCTCGCCGACTTCACCGAGCGGCGCGAGGAGATGCGCCAGAAGATCCTCGGGGCGATGCTCTACCCGATCGCCCTCACCGTGATGTGCTTCGCGATCGTCTCGGGCCTGCTCACCTACGTCGTGCCGAAGGTGATCACCGTGTTCGAGTCGAGCCATGCCGAGCTGCCGCTCGCAACGCGCGCGCTGATCGGCGTGAGCGGCGTGCTGCGCTCGTACGGCCTCGCGATGCTCGTCGGCGCCGTGATCATCGCGGTGATCCTCGCGCGCTGGCTGCGCAAGCCCGCGCCCCGGCGCCGCTACCACCGGCTGCTGCTGTCGCTGCCCATCGTCGGCAAGCTCACGCGGGGCTTCAACACCGCGCGCTTCACGCGCACCTTGAGCATCCTCACGGCGAGCGCGGTGCCCGTGCTCGAATCGCTCCGGATCTCCGCGGAGGTCGTCACCAACCTGCCGATGCAGGATGCGATCGTCGCGACCTCCGAGCGCGTGCGCGAGGGCGCCCCGATCGGGCGCTCGCTTGCGACGAGCCGGTTGTTTCCCCCGATGACCATCCACCTCATCTCGAGCGGCGAGTCGAGCGGGGAGCTCGAGAGCATGCTCGAGCGCGCGGCCATCAATCAGGAACGCGAGCTCGACGGCCTGCTGAGCGCGCTCGTCGGCCTGCTCGGACCGGCGCTGATCGTGATCATGGGGCTGTTCGTCATGGGCATCGTCTTTGCGATGCTCATGCCGATCTTCGATCTCGATGAGCTGATCCGCTGAGCTGAGCGACGACCCGCCGATGCAGATCGCCATGAGCGAGAAGCCCGAATCCGACGAATTCGAAGACGAAGGCACCGACGAGCCCGTCGCCGAGGAGGCCGACGTCGACCTCGACCAGGTCATCAAAGACCTCGACCTCGCCAAGCGCCGCGCCGCGAAGAGCGGGGATCCCGCGTGGCGCAGGCTCGAGAAGCTGCTCGAGGAGAAGCGCACGGCGGAGCTCACGAGCGATTTTGATGATTATGACATCGGCGACGGCGAGCCGCCCGCAAGGGGCCGCGGCAAAGCGAAGCGCTGAGGAGGCGGCTGCGATCACATTTCGTAACGCTGTCGCCGACTTGCAACATCGACACCCTACGCTCGGCCGGCGTATAAGCTACCGATGCGCCGCACCGCCGGCGTCGCGAGGCCAAAGCGAAGATGCACTGGGACGGCAGTCTCCTCGAGCGCTCGGATCGGCGTCGAGGAATCGGCGTAGCGCTCGCGTTGCTCATCTGCGCCGCGCTTGCGGCGTGCCAGCCGAGCGTGAACGTCTCGGTGACGGCCAACGTGCCCGCGCAGTACTCGCACGTGTGGGTGACGCTCGATCAGGTCGCGTTCAACACGAGCGCAACCGCCGCTCCGACGGACAGCGGCTGGAAGCAGTTCACGCTTTCCGCGCCGCAGACCGTTGACCTCACCGCGGTCACGAACGGCACGCTCTCGCAGATCGCGAGCAATCTCTCGCTGCCGACGGGCACCTACAATCAGATGCGGCTCGTGCTCGTCGATTCGAGCGCGCCGCTCACGAGCTCCGCGCAGGGCGCAGGCGCGCTCTACAACGACGAGGTGGACACGACGAGCGCGAGCGGGGCTCTCGAGCGGCTGCCGCTCGAGGTGCCGAACGCGGCGCAGGGCGTCACGCTCGCGGTGACCTTGACGGTGCAGAGCGATGAGCAGGCCGCCCTCGCCGCCTTCGCTTGCGGCCAGAGCAGCTCCTCCGGGGAGCTCGGAGGCGAGAGCGGGGCGACCTCGAGCAGCACCTGCGATTACGGGACGCAGACGGCCTCCGACTGCACGGCGGGCTCCCTCTACGACTCGCTCATCGGCTCGTGCATCGCGATCGGCAGCACCGCTGGGCTCACCGGCCTCACGACCGGTTCCACCACGTCCTCGTGCGCGTACGGGACGACTTACGACTCCTCGACCGGCGCGTGCATCAGCACGGGCACCTCCGTCGCGGCGAACTGCTCGTACAACGAGGTCTACGATCCGACCTCCGGCGCCTGCACGTCCTCCCTCGGGTCGGCCGCAGCCACCTACGAGGCGGTGGACTTCGATGCCGCGCGCGATCTGGTGCCCTACAGCTTGAACGGCGAGCCGGGGTTTCTGCTCATCCCGCACCTCGCCGGCTACGACCTCGCGCAGACCGGAACGATCGAAGGGCAGGTCGACGTGTCGGGCCTGCCCGCGGGGGTCGGCGGCATCGAGGTCACCGCGGAGACGAGCAACGGCACGCAGAACCTCATCGTCGAGAGCGCACCGCTCGAGTCCGACGGCAGCTTCGTGCTCTATCCGCTTCCCTGCAGCAGCACGAGCACCGACACCACCGGCAGCGGCAGTAGCAGCAGCAGCACCGCGGGTAGCTGCAGCAGCTCGACGCAGAATTACGATCTGGTGATCCACGGACCCGGCATCGCGACGGTCATCATCCAGCAGGTTCCGGTGAGCGCGGGCCCGCCGACCGCCGCGACGGCCGTGTCGCTCGGCAACGTGACGCTCACCGCCGCCACCTCCTACACGGTCAATCTGTCCTCCGCCGTCTCCCCGCCGGGCGCGTGGGTCGGCTTCTACCAGACGCTCCCGAGCTCGAGCACCGTGACCGTGCCTTATGTCATCGAGGCGCGGCCGGTCGATCCGTTCACCGGGACGTTCGATACGGCGCAATCGCTCTCCGAGGGCACTCCCGAGTACGGGGTCTACTCCTCGGGCGGGACGACGCTCACGAGCTTCGTGCCGACGGAGGGAACCTCCTCGACCTATTCGGTCGGAGCCTCCGCCCCGCTCTATGGCAACGGCCCGCTGAGCACGACGGTCGCGCCCGCCTCATCGGGCACGGCGCTGTTCACGGCGACCGCGATCGCGCTGCCGAGCGGCACGACGGCCGAGAGCATCTCCGGCACGGTGAGCGTCAGCTCTCCGGGCAAGTACAACGAGGGGGAGCTGCTGCTCACCGCGGACGGCGCGCTCGTTGCCGTGGCGCCGCTCGATGCGTTTCTCGATGCATCGCAGAGCAGCGCGACGCTGTTCGAATCGGTGCCGGGCGGCACCGCGACGAGCGTGTACTACGCCGAGGCGTGGGTGTGGAACTCCTCCGACCCGGCAGGCTCGCTCAGCCGGCAGCCGCAGTCCGCGCCGATCGATCTGACCGCGGGCAGCGCGAGCGGCGTCGCCATCACCATCAATTGAGTCTCCTCACCCCCGAGCCGGCCGGGGCGCCTGTCAGCCGCGCACCCGCTCGCGCGTTGTGCTTCCTTGAGACAGGATGAAACGGGAGACCGAGCGATGAAACGCATCCTTACCGTGCTCTGCTTGACGGCCGTCGCGGCCCTCGCGGGCTGTGTGGTGGTTCCGGCGGGCCCGCCCGGCCGTGCCTACGTCGCGGTGCCGCCGGTCGTCGTGGCGCCCGCGCCGTATGGGGTCGTGCGGCCCTACTTTCGGGTGTGGTAGCCCCGAGCGTCAGTGAAAGTCCCGCGAGCTCGCGGCAAGCCCTGCCGCGAGCTCGGACCGGTCGATCAGCCTTCGCGCCACGACGTGCAGGACCTCGCCCTGCCGCTGCAGCGTGCCGCGCACTTCGAGCAGCCGCGATTCGAGGAGCGCGCGGCGCTGCGCTTCGGCCACTTTGCGCCACACGATGAGATTCACCTGGCCGGTCTCATCCTCCAGAGTCATGAAGATGACGCCCTGCGCGCTCGCCGGATGCTGGCGCAGCAGCACGAGGCCGGCCGTCCGCACGAGCTTGCCGTGCGGCAGCGCCGCCAGCTCCGCCGCGGTGAGGATCCGCTCGCCGCGCAGGCGCTCGCGCAGCAGCGCCATCGGATGGCGCCCTAGGGTGAGCCCAACGGAGGCGTAATCCGCCTCGATGCTCTCCCGCTCCGTCGGAGCCGTGAGCAACGGCCGGCCCTCGAGCAGCGGGGGGCGCTCAGCAGCGCGCGCCAGGGCGGTGCCGTCCGGCCGCGGCTCGAGAGCGAGAGGCCGCTCGGCTCCCGCAACTTCCCAGAAGGCGAGATGGCGGTTGCCGCTCAGAGGCGCGAGCGCGCCGGCCGCGGCGAGGGCCTCGAGGTCGCCCCGGTCGAGCGCGGCGCGCCGCGCGAGATCCTGCACGCTCGTGAAGGGCCGCTCGGCCCGCGCGGCCGCGATCCGCTCCGCCGCCGCCTGCGACAGTGACTTCACCAGGCGCAGCCCCAGGCGCAGGGCGGGCTGATCTGGGCGGGATGCGGTATCGAGATCGCGGTCTCTCGGGCTGCAAGATGCCAGCTCACCCGGCTCCAAGGTGCAGTCCCACTCGCTCGCATCGATGCGGACCGGCCGCACCTCGACTCCATGGCCCCGCGCATCGCGCACCAGCTGCGCCGGGGCATAGAAACCCATGGGCTGGCTGTTGAGCAGCGCGCACGTGAAGGCGGCCGGCTCGTGATACTTGAGCCACGCCGAGTCGTAGACCAGCAAGGCGAAGCTGCAGGCGTGAGAGTTGTGAGCGACCAGATTGTTCGCCAGGAAATTGTGGTCGCCTTCGATCTTCAGGTCGTATGTCGGCTGATCTCCTGATGCATCGATCCGCACCACCCTATCCCAATGGATATCCGATCCTGAAAGACGGGAAAGAGGTAATGAATGAAGAGCCGCGGCAAGGCGCTCAATGATATGCCGCCGGAAGCCGCGTTTCTCCGGGCTGCTGTATGCCTGGATCTCACGCATACCGAGCCCTGTCATTTCCCCGATCTTGCACCAAGTCCACCCGGATGCATCACGCTCTCGTCGCATGAGACCACGAACTTCCGCAGGAATGATGTCGCGTGACATACGGCCGTTGCGGCGCACGGCAAGCATTCGGGACTGTTCGCGCTTCCTGGGATCGAGGAAGCGACGTCCTATGAGCTTCCAAAATCTCCCCAGTGGCTCCTCACCCGTCACCGTAACGACGTCATGCTCGAGCTCTCGTCCCTTGTAGGAGCGAATCCTGCGATAACGGCGTGCCACGATGCCTAGCCGCAAAAGCAAGTGCTGAACTTCAAGACCCAATTGCCGTGAGGAGGTGTCGTAAGATGCGCTCCCTCGCAACGAGAGCCCTCCGTCGCCTTCCCAGAGACGGGCCAGCAGCAATGCGATGCCGCTGTTCGAAAGCTCGAAGACCTCGTCAGGAAAGTATTTTGTGCGGGCCGTACAACCCCAAATACCGATCGAGCGCAACCATCTCACGGCTCCAATTGGTCGACTACGATCGATTCTACGGACACGAACCGAAAAGCAGCTTTTGTGTCGTTCGATGACTGCGCGCGTATTTGGAAATCGCTCCACCGATCTGACGAACTCGTCACAGTGCCAGGCGGCAGTCGTATAGAAATAAAATGTGCTCGGATGGCATACATTACCCTCCGCTATGAGATCTGCCAGAACAAGGATTTTGTGGCGAGCCCAGCGCTTCCTGCCCACGACATTCATCGAACGAGCCGCCGCGACGTGGTCGCCCACACGCAGCTCACCGAGCGGCCGCCAGCCGCTCAAGGTCATGAAGGGATGCTCCGCCGTCGCGGTGATCTCGTGACCGAGTGCTGTCCGCAAACGCCACACGGATTTCACTCCGCTCGGGATCACTGCGAGCACCTTGCGCTTTCGCAAGCGCAAATCGTCATCACAAGCGAGCGTATTCTCCAGATGAGCGCGTCCAGACACGACTTCGTCGATCGACACCCATTGTCCGGTGTCGGCGTCTACCACACGAGTCTCGCCCACTACACATTCCGGGAAGCCGTACTCGCCGAATCCCTGGATCTGCTTGCACAGCCGCAGCGCGAACTCCTCCGAGTAGCCGCGCGCGCGCATGCCGCTCACGAGCTTCTCCTGGAAGCGGTGGATGTCCCCGTGCCGCTTCCACGCGGCCATCGCGCGGCGCAGGCTGTCCGCCTCGCCCGGCGTGAAGCCCGCCGCCTTGATGGCGAGCTGCATGACCTGCTCCTGGAAGATCGGCACGCCGAGCGTGCGCTTCAGCACCTCCCGCACCTCCGGGCCCGGGAACTCCACCGGCTCGCTACCCTCCCGGCGCCGCAGGTACGGGTGCACCATGTCGCCCTGGATGGGGCCCGGGCGGACGATCGCGACCTCGATGACGAGGTCGTAGAACTGCTTCGGCTTCAGGCGCGGCAACATGGACATCTGCGCGCGGGACTCGATCTGGAACACCCCGATGGTATCCGCGCGCGACATCATCGCGTACACCTGCGGGTCCTCCGGCGGCAGATGGCCGAGGGTCCAATGCGTCCCGCGATGCTCGTTGACGAGCGCCAGCGCGCGGCGCAGCGCCGTCAGCATGCCGAGGCCGAGCAGATCGACCTTGAGCAGGCCGAGATCGTCGAGGTCGTCCTTGTCCCATTGCACGATCGTGCGGTCCGGCATCGCCGCATTCTCGACGGGCACCAGCTCCGCGAGCGGCCCCGCGGAGATCACGAAGCCGCCGACGTGCTGGGAGAGATGGCGCGGGAATCCGACGAGCTCCCGAGCGAGCCTCAGGATCGAGGCGAGCGGCGGGCTCCGCGGATCCAGGCCCGCCTCGCGCACACGCTCCGCGGCGATGCCGGCGTCCCACCACTGCACGATCCGCGAGAGCCGCTCGATCCGCGCGGGCTCGAGCCCGAAGGCCTTGCCGAGGTCGCGCAGCGCGCTGCGGTGCCGGTACGTGATGACCGTCGCGGCGAGCGCCGCCCGCTCGCGGCCGTACTTGCCGTAGACGTATTGAATGACTTCCTCGCGCCGCTCGTGCTCGAAGTCGATGTCGATGTCCGGCGGCTCGTTGCGCTCGCGCGAGATGAACCGCTCGATGAGGAGCGCGGCGCGGTCGAGGCCTACCGCCGTGACGCCGAGGCAGTAGCAGACGAGCGAGTTCGCCGCGGAGCCGCGGCCCTGGCACAGGACCCCGAGGCGGCGCGCGTGGGCCACGATGTCGTGGACGGTGAGGAAGTACGGCTCGTAGCGCAGATCGGCAATGAGCTCGAGCTCATGCTCGATGATCTCACGGGCCGCAGGCGGCGCACCCTGCGGCCAGCGCATCTGCATGCCCTGTTCCACGAGCTTCCGCAGATGGGTCGTCGGCGTCTCGCCGGCCGGCACCAGCTCCCGCGGATACTCGTACCGCAGCTCATCGAGGCAGAACGTGCAGCGCTCCGCGACGGCGAGCGTCTCGGCCAGTAGTTCACGCGGATACAG
>JASHTK010000306.1 GCA_030040575.1 Gammaproteobacteria bacterium | reverse complement strand
CCCCTTGAACGAGGTGACTCCGTCGGCGCTGACGCCTTCCACGCGCCCGCCGGTCACCGAGACGATTCCGATCCGTGCGGCCGCGGGCCGTACGCACACCACCGCGATCGCAGCTAGTGCCGCACCCATCCACAACGTCTTCATGTGACCCTTTCTTCTTGCCTTCTTGCTTCTTATCCCGCGAGAGCCGCAGTCTGCAGATGATTGTACTCCCCTCTTATCTCCTCTCCCCGGGCAGCCGCGCGGCTGCATTCTTCCGATCCGTCGCCTGCGGACATCGGCGAGCGCGATGCGGCCGTCAGTCACGGCGCGATGCGCTCGAGATCGGTCAGGAGCGAGCGACATCCGCAACCCGACGAGACGAGTCTTGCTGAGCTGTCCGCGCGCCATGCTGTCAATCCCCGCGCGGGCAACAGCAGAGCCTCCGAGACGCCCCTGAGGCGGGAGCCGGGGCACTATGAGTACAAGGTAGGTGCTCGTTCAACAATTCCGGACCGAGTCCGGAATTGTCGCGAACACACTTGGTCAGGGCTGCGCCCCCGACACCCCTTAACGAGTCACATCGCCTCGCGTCCGCATCGCCTCCCGAACCCGCGCTCGGCGCTCCTCTTCCCACATGTTGCCGGCGTGAGGATTAGATGGCATGGCCGGAAGCAGCGCAGCGAATGGAGTGACCCCCTCGGCGAAAGCTCCCAAGTGGGTCGCCCTCACCGACACCGCCATGAGCGCGGACTTGCCGACGCGTTCCGTCGCATCGGGCGGCGCATCGTGGTGGATCCCGAACGCTACGTGGAGCTGGTTCGACAACGCGCCGCGTCGTGAGCGCGCCGCACTTGCATGGAATGGGATGCGGGATCAGTTGCCGCGGATCTTCGCGTTCATCCGCTCGAGCACCGCTTTCGCGTCCTCCACGGCCAGGTGCACGTAGCGGCTCACGACGCTCGATTTTCACCCGCCGATCGCTTTCAACTGCTGTTCCGTGGCGCCTTCACGAGCGAGACATTGCATATCCCCCCGGTCGAGGGGCCGCCGTCAATGATGGCTCGAATTTGGATGACTTATCCGGATGGGCCGCAGCCCCTGGGACACCGTTCGGCCGCTAAGGATTCATCTCCGCAAGTCCCGCCTCGCGCCGGTCTGACTCGGCGGGCCGTAGCACGCTCGCGATCACGGTCACCGTGAAATTGATGCACAGAGCGATGAACCCGGCGCTCAGTCCGTCGAAAGGATCTCGCTTGCCGAGCACCAGGATCGCGGTGCAGGCGATTCCGGCGGTCAGCCCGCAGAAGACGCCGAGCATCTTGACGCGCCTCCAGAACAGACCGAGCACGACGCCCGGAAAGAACTGCGCGACGCCTGCATAACCGAGCAGTAGCAGGGAAACCAGCGTCGTCGAGCTGTAGAGCGCGAAATAGAGGCTGAGGAGGCTGAGCGCGATCACGGTGATCCGGGCCAGTCTTGCCACCTGCTGATCCGTCATCGCCGGCGCTAGCATCGGCCGGAAGAAATTCTTGGCGAACAGCGTCGCTGCGGTGAGCACCAGAATGGCCGCTGGCACCATCGCGGTGAGCGCGCCCGCCCCACCGATCATGCCGAGCACCCATGGTGGAAAAGCGCGACGCGCGAGGGTGAGTAGAGCCAGATCGCCGTCGCCGAGGCCCGGGACCACCACAAACGCGGCAGACCCCGCGAAGAAGACGAACGCCAGAGAGAGCGTGTAGATCGGCAGGACAGCGCAGTTCCGGCGGACGACATCGGCGCTCTTGGCGGCAAAGCTCGCTCCGAAGTTGTGAGGCCACACGCAGCCGCCGAAGGCCGCCAGCAGGACCGTCGAGATGAACCACGAATGCGTGAGGTCATGCGTGGCTCCCGGCATCACGAGGTGCTGCGGCGCCCTCCGCGCGAGGACGGTGAACATGCGGCCGATGCCGCCGAAATACAGGTGCGGTATGGCGATCCCGATCGTCACGACGGCGACGATCATCAGGAAGTCCTTGAGCACGCTGACCCAGGCGACGGCGCGTATGCCGCTCATCAAGACGAACCCCGTAATGAACGCGACGGCCACCACCATCGCTGAAGTGCGTCCGATTCCTCCGAAGCTCGCCACCTCCGTGATATATCCGAGGCCCGTCAGCTGCAGCTGCAGATAGGGGACCATGAACGCGACTCCGATCACCGCGACGAGCGCCGCGAGGTAGCGGCTGCGATACCGCACGGCGAAGAAATCGGGCAAGGTCTGCAACCCATGCTTGCGGCCCAGCTCCCACATCGGAGGCAGGACATAGAACCCCACGACCTGTCCGAGCGCGAGGTAGGCGAAGATGTAGAGCGCCGGGCCGCCGCGGGAGTAGACCCAGCCGCTCGCGCCGAGGAAGGAGAACGCGGTGTAGATTTCCCCCGCTGCCAGCAGCCAGGCGAAGAGCATGCCGAATGTTCTGCCGCCGACCGTCCACTGCTCCAGGCTCATCTTGCGGCGCGTGCCGGCGTAGAAACCGAGGACCGAGCCCAGCAGCACGATCCCGAAGATCATCGTCAGGGCGACCGTGCTGGGACCCATGCCGGCCCGCCCTCACTACCCGCCCTGTCAGAACCCCTGTGTTTCGTTTCCAGGTGGTACGCGCCGAGCATGCAGAGCGGGGTCAGTACCGTCCACGCGAGGAGACAAAAGAGGTTGAACGGCAGGCCGAGGATCACCGGATCCACGCGATCCCACGCAAAGACGGAAAAGCACATGGCGGCGAACGGAACGAGCCCGACAAGGAGTGCTCCGCGAGAGGGCGGCTTCACCCGCAAGTCGCCCAACCCGGAGTCCCGGCTCCCCATTCTCATTTCGCTGCGCCTCGCCCTGTCTGACGACTCGGCGCATTCTACGCTTCGGGTCGCAGTGTCACGGTCAATCCGCACAACTGCCACGTCGCGCCGTTCATGCTCGCGTGAATCTGGGCAACGAGGTCGGCGCTCGATCCTTGCACCACGATCGGGTCGGCACCGGCAATGTGCAGCACGATGTAGATCTGGTCGCCCGCACCCTCGCGCAGCTCTCCATTCACGACTGTTTGACGGCCGAGCCAGCGATGCAGAAATCGCTCGAGCTCATCGACGGAAATACCCGTCTCTGGAATCTGTACCTTCAACGTATTGGGTTGATCAGCATGAACCTCTCTCGAGTGATTCAAGGAATTGCGGTTCACGGTAGCGCTGATGGCAGCGACGCGGTTCGCCAAGTCCTCCGCGAGCGCCTGGCTGGTGGCTACGCGAGTTGCGAAGTCCAACGGTACGGTGAAGTCCTCCACGACGAGACCGTGATCGCTCATCGCTTCCGCGGTCACGCGAATCA
>JASHTK010000305.1 GCA_030040575.1 Gammaproteobacteria bacterium | reverse complement strand
GCGGACGCCCGCGAGATACGGCGCGTCGTCAGAGCGCTCATACCGGTCACCGGATCGAACACGGCACGGCGCACGAGACCCGCGTCCACCACGAGTCGGACGCCCTCGACGGTGAGACTCGTCTCGGCGAGGTTGGTGGACAGGATGACCTTACGCGCGCCCGGCGGGCCCGGCGCGAGCGCGGCATCCTGCTCGTGGGCGGCCAAGTCGCCGTAGAGCGGCAGGACGCGCACCGCCGGGTCGAGGCCGGCGCCCGCGAGGTGCGATTGCACCCGGCGAATCTCCGGAGCCCCGGGGAGGAATACGAGCACGTCCCCGTGCTCCTCGTGCAGCGCACGCTGCACGACCTGCGCGGTGAGCCGCTCCACCGAGTCGCCACGCGAGGTGCGGACGGGCGATCCGGGCGGCGCGGGCAGTGCGGGCGCGCCCCTCCCGACGAATCGCGTCTCGACCGGGAAGGATCGGCCCGAGGCCGTGACGGCCGGCGCGCAGCCGAGCCAGCCGGCGACTCCCTCCGCATCGAGCGTCGCCGACATCACGAGCAGCTTGAGATCCGGGGCTACCGTTGCCCGCGCATCGAGCGCGAGGGCGAGCCCGAGGTCGGCCTGCAGCGTGCGCTCGTGGAACTCATCGAACAGCACGATCGCCGTGCCCTCGAGCGCGGGATCGGTCTGCAGCATGCGCGCGAGCACGCCCTCGGTCACCACCTCGATGCGCGTGTCGCGCGACACGCAGGTATCGAAGCGCATCCGGTAGCCGACGGTGCGGCCCACGCGCTCGCCGAGCGTGAAGGCCATGCGCCGCGCCACCGCTCGAGCCGCGATCCGGCGCGGCTCGAGCATCACCAGCCGCTTCCCGCGCGCCCAGGGCTCGGCGAGCAGCGCGAGCGGCACGACGGTGCTCTTGCCCGCGCCGGGCGGGGCCTGCAGCACGACGGTGCTGCGGGCGGCGAGCGCAGCGCGAAGAGCCGGGAGCGCTGCGTCGATCGGCAGCTCCGAACGTCCCTCGCCCGGCGACGTTCGCTGTACGCTCGGGCCTGCCTGGCGCGGGGGAGCTCGCTTCACGCTCGGTCAGCTCGGTGAGCTCGGTCAGCTCGACGCGAGCGCCGGCCCATCCTTGCCCGGCGGCGCGACGATGCCCTGCGTCGCAAGAGCGCTCGCAAGCCGCGCCGGAAGGTCCGAGACGGCTGGCGCATCTTGCGGCGCGCGCGCGGGGCGCAGCACCAGCGAGAGCTGCACGGCACTCGTCTCCGAGGCGACGACGAAGCAGCCCGGGCTCTGCGCGCCGAGCGTGCGCGCGAAATCGATCGCCGCAGTGCGCGCGCGGACCAGGTCCGACCGCGCCACCCAGAAATGCACGGTCGGCACGACCTCCCGCGCGAAGGCGTTGAGGTTCACGGCGATCTGGCTGATGGCGAGGCTGTTCGGCACGATGATGCGCCGGCCGTCCTGCGTGCCGAGGACGGTGTAGCCGAGCGAGAGCGTCTCGACCGTGCCGATTTCGGTGCCGGTCGGGGCGCTGATCTGCAGCAGGTCGCCGAGCCGGAACGGGCGGTAGATGAGGATCGAGATCCCGGCAATGAGGTTGCCGAGCGTGCTCTGCGCGGCAAGGCCGATCACGATCGAGGCCACGCTCGCGCCGGTGAGCATCGCCGTGCCGAGCGCGCGCAGCGGCGGGATCAGGTGCGCGTAGAGCGTGAGCACGAACACCCAGATGATGAGCACGCCGAGCTGCCGCAGGAAATTCGCGGCCGTGCGGTCGACGTGCTCGGCAGGGGTGTGGCTGATCGCGGTTTTGATGGCAATGCGCAGCGCGCGCGAGAGGATCGCGGCGAGCAGGCAGAAGAGCACGAGGTAGCCGAGCGCCCCGCCCAGGGTGTCCGGACGCAGCCAGCTGCCGAGGTCCCCCTCGGGCGAGAAGAGTTGTCTTAAGACGTGTCGCATCGCTCGAGGCCGGATCAGCCGCCGCGCAGCGCGCCCACGGCGAAGAGGATCCAGGCGGCGATGAGGCAGAGACCGCCGATGGGCGTCACGATGCCGATGCCGCGCGGCGCCCCGAGCGCGAGCGCGTAGAGGCTCCCCGAGAAGAGCACGATCCCCGCCACGACGAGCGCCGCCGCCCGGCCGAGCAGCGGCCCCGGCCCGGCGCGGGCCGCAAGCCCGATCGCGAGCAGCCCGAGCGCATGGTAGAACTGGTAGCGCACCGCCGTATCGAAGATCCCGAGCCGCTCAGGCGGCAGGCGCGTTTGCAGCGCGTGCGCCGCGAGCGCGCCGAGGATCGTCGCCGCCGCGAGCAGCAAGCCTGCCGCGGCGAGGATCCGGCGCGAGGCCTGAGTGGACGCCACGGCCCGGGTTCCCCGCCCCTTCTTCAGGAGGCCTTGCCCACCCGCTCGAGGAGCGGCGCGATGAGATCGAGCGGCAGCGGGAATGCGATGATGGTGCTCTTCTCGGTCGCGATGTCGAGCAGCGTCTGCAGGTAGCGCAGCTGCAACGCCCGCGGATCCCTCGACAGCGCGAGCGCCGCCGTGACGAGCGTCTCGGCGGCCTGCTTCTCGCCCTCGGCGTTGATGATCTTCGCGCGCCGCGCGCGCTCGGCCTCGGCCTGCTTCGCCATGGCACGGATCATCGTCTCATCGAGATCCACGTCCTTGATCTCGACGTTCGCCACCTTGATGCCCCAGGCGTCCGTGCTCTGGTCGAGGATCTGCTGGATGTTGGCGCTCAGCTTCTCGCGCTGGGAGAGCATCTCATCGGTCTCGTGCTGCCCGAGGATCGAGCGCAGCGTCGTCTGCGCGAGCTGGCTCGTCGCCTCGTAGGGATTGGCGACCTGGATGATGGCCTTCGAGGGATCGACGATGCGGAAGTAGACGACGGCGCTCACCTTCACCGACACGTTGTCGCGCAGGATCACGTCCTGCTTCGGCACCTGCAGCACGATGACGCGCAGATCGACCTTGATCATCTGCTGGACGATCGGCCAGACGAAAATGATGCCCGGGCCCTTGATTCCGCCGAAGCGCCCGAGGTTGAACATCACGCCGCGCTCGTACTCCTTCAGCACGCGCAGCGAGGTGAAGACGATCGCCGCGATGATGATCACGACGACGATGATGAAGGTTGGCATCGGTGTCTCCCGGGACTTTAGATCGGCTCCACCCACAGCAGCAGGCCTTCGACGCGCACGATGCGCACCTGCTCGCCCGCACGCACCGGCCGCGGGGTGCGCGCGTTCCACAGCTCGCCGCCGAGCCGCACGCGGCCCTGCTCGGCGAAATCCTCGAACGCCTCGGCCGTCGCGCCGATCATCCCCTCGCGCCCGGTCACGACCGGGCGGCGCAGCGACTTCGTCGCGAGGTAGACGAGGCCGATCAGGAGCACGGCCCCCGCCGTCGCGACGCCGGCGATGAGCGGCGTCGCAAGCGTGAGCCCCTGCGTGCCGGTATCGAACAGAATGATCGATCCGACGACAAAGGCGATGAGGCCGCCGATCCCGAGGGATCCGAAGGTCGGGAAGAAGAACTCCCCGATCATCATCCCGACGCCGAGGGCGATCAGGGCGAGGCCCGCGTAGTTGACGGAGAGGATCTCAAAGGCGAAGAGCGCGAGCAGGAGCGCGATGGCACCGGCGACGCCCGGCAGCACCGCGCCCGGGTTGTAGCCCTCGAGCAGCAGGCCGTAGATCCCGATCATCATGAGGCCGTACGCGACGGTCGGATGAGTGATGACGGCGAGCAGGCGCGTGCGCCAGTCGGGCTCGATCCGCTCGGTGCCGATCCCGCGCGTCGCGAGCACGACGGTCTCGGAACCGACCCGCACCTGCCGCCCGTCGAGCTTCTCGAGCAGGTCGGGCACGCTCGCCGCGATGAGATCGATCACGTGGCTCGCGAGCGCAGCGCTCGCGGGCAGGCTCTCCGCCCCGCGCACGGCCTGCTCGGCCCAATCCGCATTGCGGCCGCGCAGCTCCGCGAGTCCGCGGATGTAGGCGACCGCATCGTTCACCTGCTTGCGCTCCTCGGTCGTCGGCGCGCTCTCACCGCCGATCTCGACCGGAGTCGCCGCCCCGAGGTTGGTGGCCGGGGCCATGGCGGCGACCTCGCACGCATACAAGATGTATGTGCCGGCGCTCGCGGCGCGCGCCCCGGACGGCGCGACGTAAGCGACGACCGGGATGCGGGCGGCGAGGATGGCGCGAATGATGTCGCGCATCGAGGTGTCGAGCCCGCCCGGCGTATCGAGCTCGAGGATCGCGAGCCGGTCGCCCCGCGCCTCCGCATCGGCGAGCCCCCGCTCGACGTAGTCGCTGGTCGCCGGACTGATCGCACCGGCGAGATCGAGCACGGCGGCGATCGGGCGGTCGGAGCCTGCGGCCGGGGATTCGAGCGCTGCGCGTGCCGCATCGCCCGGCTGCGTCGAGCCGGCCTTCAGCGGCGCGGCGGCGAGAGCCGCTAGGCCGACGGCGATCGAGATCCACCAGCTGCGCACAGCGAGCCCCCGGAGCTGACTGCTCCAATCATACCGCGCGCCCGGCGGGCTCACCCACTCAATGCCGGCGGCGCGGGGTGCGGGGCAGCCCCGTGTGCTGCGTGCGGAACGGGCGCGACCCGGCGGCGCGCCTGCGGCTCTCGGGCGTCTCCCCGGTCTCGGCCGGCTGCCAGGCGGGCACCAGCTGGTGGGCACCGCGGCCGATCAGGTCCGCGTGCCCCATGCGGCGCAGGGCCTCGCGCAGCTGCGGCCAGTTGCGAGGGTCGTGGTAGCGCAGGAAGGCCTTGTGAAGCCTGCGGACCTTCAGCCCCTTCGGGACGTGCACGCGCTCGCTCGTGCGCGCGATGCGCTTCAGAGGATTGCGTCCGCTGTGGTACATCGCCGTGGCGGTCGCCATGGGCGAGGGGAGGAAGGCCTGAACCTGATCCGCGCGATAGCCGTTTCTCTTCAGCCACAGCGCAAGCTCCAGCATGTCCTCGTCGGTCGTGCCGGGGTGCGCCGCGATGAAGTACGGAATGAGGTACTGCTCCTTGCGGGCCTCCCGCGAGTAGCGGTCGAAGAGCCCCTTGAAGCGGTCGTACGCGGCAAGGCCGGGCTTCATCATCTTGGAGAGCGGGCCTTCGCCGATCGCCTCCGGCGCGATCTTCAGGTAGCCCCCGACGTGGTGCTGCGCGAGCTCCTTCACGTACTCGGGCGATTCGGCGGCGAGGTCGTAGCGCACGCCGGAGGCGATCAGCACCTTCCGCACGCCCGCGACGGCGCGCGCCCGCCGGTACAGGCGCACGAGCGGGGCATGGTCCGTGTCGAGATTGGGGCAGATCGCCGGGTACACGCACGAGGGCCGCCGGCAGGCGCTCTCGATCTGCCGGCTCTTGCAGGCGAGCCGGTACATGTTCGCGGTCGGTCCGCCGAGATCGGAGATGACGCCCGTGAAGCCCGGCACGGTATCGCGGACGGTCTCGATCTCGCGAATCACCGAGTCCTCCGAGCGGCTTTGAATGATGCGGCCCTCGTGCTCGGTGATCGAGCAGAACGTGCACCCGCCGAAGCAGCCGCGCTGGATCGCCACCGAGAAGCGGATCATCTTGTACGCCGGAATGCTCGCCTCGGCGTAGGCCGGATGCGGGCGCCGGCGGTAGGGCCGCTCGTAGATCCAGTCCATCTCCGCGGTGGTGAGCGGGATCGGCGGCGGATTGAGCCACACCTCGACCGTCCCGTGGCGCTGCACGAGCGCGCGCGCGTTCCCGGGGTTCGACTCGAGATGCAGGATGCGCGAGGCGTGCGCGTAGAGCACGGAATCGGCGGAGACCTGCTCGAACGAGGGCATGCGGATGACGCTGCGCTCGCGGTCGGCATTCTTCACCCGGCGCACGAAGCGCACGACCGTCTCGCGCGGCGGGGCTGCGGAGGGCAACGGGGCTTCCGGCTCAAAAGCGTACGGATCCCCGGGCGGTTGGAGCGGCCCCGGGGTATCGAGGTGCGTCGAGTCGATCGCGATCCAGTGCTCCGGGACGCGCCTGCGCGCGAACGCGGTGCCCCGGATGTCGGTGATCTCCCCGATGCGCTCGCCCGCGGCGAGCCGGTGAGCGAGCTCGCAGACCTGCCGTTCGGCGTTCCCGTAGACGAGCAGGTCGGCCTTCGCGTCGAGCAGGATCGAGCGGCGCACCTTCTCCGACCAGTAGTCGAAGTGCGCGATGCGCCGGAGCGAGGCCTCGATGCCGCCGATCACGATCGGCACGCCGGGGTAGGCCTCGCGCACGCGCTGCGAGTACACGATGACCGAGCGGTCGGGCCGCGCGCCGGCGACTCCGCCCGGCGTGTACGCATCGTCGCTGCGTAGGCGGCGGTCGGCCGTGTAGCGGTTCACGAGCGAGTCCATGTTCCCGGCGGTCACGCCAAAGAACAGGATCGGGGCCCCGAGCGCCCTGAACGGCTCGGCGCTCCGCCAGTCGGGCTGCGCGAGAATGCCCACCCGGAAGCCCTGCGCCTCGAGCACCCGCCCGATGAGCGCCATGCCGAAGCTCGGATGATCGACGTACGCATCTCCGGTCACGAGGATGACGTCGCACCGGTCCCAACCGAGCGCTTCCATCTCGCCGCGCGACATGGGCAGGAACGGGGCCGTGCCGAAGCATTCGGCCCAGTGCTTGCGGTAGCTCGTGATGTCGCGCGCGGCCTGCATGGAAGCCACGCATTAGAGCAGAACCGCGGCTCGATGACGATGTCGCTACCGGTAGCTCACGAGATTCGCCGGGCGCCCGTTGATGTCGAGGAGCTTCGCGAGCTGGCCCCCGCGCGACCCATCGCGAAGCGGATACACGAGAAGCTTCACGCGGTCACCTTGATGGAGCGACCCGTGGTGCCAGCCTTGCCGCTTCAGCATGTTGACGCTCGTGCACTCGACGCCCCACTCCGCACGCCCGCCCCGCCCGTCGGGGCCGGTCATCTCGATCCACACGTGCGGGTTCGTCCACTCAAACTGCAGCACCGTGCCCTCGAGCACGAGAGGCCTCTGCCGATCGAACATCACGAAGGAGTGATGCGCCCACGCGGGCGCGCCGAGACCGAGAGAGACGAGGCCGGCCGCAAGGGAAGTGCGCACCTTAGCCCAGCTCGTCACAGGTCGTTCTCCGGCCTTGAGTGCTGCACTATCGATCTGCCGGAGGCGGGACACCAAAGCCGGTCACGCCGTTCGCGCCGATCGCGTTGCGGTTGTTCTCCTCGCAAACGTATTCGCCGATCGTCCAGGTCGGATGCAGCTGGTAGCGGCGGGTGACCCTGAACGGCCGCGCATAGGCCTTCGGATCGGTCAACGTGAGCTCATCCTCGAGCGTGTCGTGATCGACCCGGTGGAGCCGCTCGGTGATCACGAGCGCATCGCTGTGCGGCAGTCCCGTGAAGTCACCCTGGGTGTCCGCGCGGATCCGACTCGTCTCAACGACGAGGGTGTCTCCCTCCCAATGGCCGGTCGAGAAGCCGTAATAGGCGGGATCATCGTCCTCGGTCGGGCGCCGCCCATCGAGGTAGATGCGCCGCAACTGGCCCGCGTACTCGAACAGGAACAGCACGCGGCCGGGCGTTTGCACGATCTCGAACGGGTACGGCACGACCATGATGTGGGGCATGCCCGGCGGCAAGCAGTTCGCCGTCACATCGTCGATCGGCGCCCCGGCATTCAAGGCCTTCATGCGCTTGGCGTAGAGGGCGTCGTAGGGCGGCTTGAGCGACGGCAAGGCCCGGTCGGGCGAGAGCGTGAAGTAGCCCGTGACGAGCCACAGACCCGCGATGTCCGGCTGGTGCGGATCGGCATACAGCGCATCGAGCGAGGCCGGGGTGCCGGCCTCGATGAGCCGCCCCTGAGTTGCAAGGATCAAGAGCCCGAGCAGGAGAGCGCACGGCCGGCGGCCCGGGCTCGGAGGGCTGCCGGGAAGGCCACGCGTTGGGCCGTGCAGGGTTCGGAGCATCGCACTGAGCTCAGAGCATCGTATTCGCGAAGGCGCGGGCTCGGGCGCCGGGGGCGTCAAGCGAGCCATTCTAGTGGCGGCCTCGCTCCTGTAAAGCGAGGTCAAGAGTCCGTAAAGAACCCGAGGAGCGCCTCCGTCACGGCCTGCGGCTGCTCGAGGGTGGAGAGGTGCCCCGAGTCGGCCACCACGCGCAGCTGCGCCCCGGCGATGCCGGCCGCGATCTCCTCGGCGCGCTCGGGCGGGGTGAGGAGGTCGCCGTCCCCGACGAGGACGAGCGTCGGGCAGAGGATGGCGGCGAGCGTCGGTCGGGAGTCCGGCCGGCCGATGATCGCGGCCTGCTGGCGGATGAACGCCTCCGCGCCCACCTCCCGCGCCATGCGCCTCACCACCTCGCGCAGGGCCGCATCGCTGCGGCGCCGCGCGTGCACGAGCCGTGGATAGAGCTGCTCGGTCACCTCATCGAGCCGCCCGCGCCGGGCGAGGTCCATCAGCTCGCGCCGCTGCTCGCTCTGCTCGGGCGCATCCGGCCGCGCACTGGTGTCGAGCAGCGCGAGCCTCACGACCCGCTCCGGCGCCTGACGCAGGATCTCCAAGGAGAGGTAGCCGCCCATCGAGAGCCCGGCGAGCGCGAAGCGCGCCGGGGCCGTCGCGAGAATCCGCCCGGCGATCGCGGCGAGGCTGTCATCGAGCGTGTGGACGGCGACCGTGACCGGCCCGAGCCGCCACAGCGCGGGAATCTGCTCGGCATAGAGCCGCGGCGTCGCGAGCAGGCCGGGGATCAGCACGATCGGCAAGGCGCCGGGGGCGCGCGCGGAGTCAGCCGAGCGCATCGCGCAACTCCCCGATCAGATCCTCGACGCTCTCGATGCCGACCGAGAGCCGCACGAGGCCGTCGCTGATGCCGAGCGCGGCGCGCATCGCGGGCGGGAGCCCCGAGTGCGTCATGAGGCCCGGATGCTCGATGAGGCTCTCGACGCCCCCGAGGCTCTCGGCGAGGGCGAAGAGCCGGCAGCGCTCGAGAAAGCGCCGCGCCTCATCGAGGCCGCCCGCGAGCTCGGCGCTCACGATGCCACCGTACCGGCCGCCCATCTGTCGCTCGGCGAGCGCGTGCTGCGGATGGCTCGGCAGCCCCGGGTAGTGCACGCGCCTCACCTTGGGGTGCGTCTCGAGGAAGCGCGCGATCGCGAGCGCGCTCGCGCAGTGCCGCTCCATGCGCAGCGCCAGAGTCTTGATGCCGCGCAGGATGAGGAAGCAATCGAACGGGCTCGGCACGCCGCCGAGCCCGTTCTGCAGGAACCTCAGGCGCTCGGCGAGCTCCCGGTCGGCGGTCACCGCCGCGCCGCCGAGCGCATCGGAGTGTCCGTTCAGGTACTTGGTCGCCGAGTGCACCACGATGTCGATGCCGTGCTCGAGCGGGCGCTGCAGGTACGGCGAGGCGAACGTGTTGTCGCACACGGTGAGCAGCCGGTGGCGCTTCGCGAAGGCCGCGACCGCCGCGAGGTCGACGAGCCTCAAGGTGGGGTTGGTCGGCGTCTCCACCCAAATCATGCGAGTGCTCGGCCGGATCGCGCGCTCGACCGCATCGAGATCCGAGAGATCGACGAAGCTCACCGCAAGTCCCGCCGAGCGATTGCGAATGCGCTCGAAGAGCCGGTAGCTCCCGCCGTACAGGTCGTGCGTGGCGATGAGGTGCGAGCCGGCATCGAGCAGCTCGACGACCGTCGAGGAGGCGGCCATTCCCGAGGCGAAGGAGAACGCCGCGCAGCCGCCCTCAAGGCTCGCGAGGCAGGCCTGCAGGGCATCGCGCGTGGGATTGCGCGTGCGCGAGTAGTCGTACCCCTGGTGCACGCCGGGGCTCGACTGCGCGTAGGTGGATGTCGCGTAGATCGGCTGCATCACCGCGCCCGTGAGCGGATCGGGACGCTGTCCGCCGTGGATGACCCGCGTCGCGAACTCGAGCTTCCGCTCGCCCGCGCCACTCTGCCCTCTCGCTCGCTCGTCTGTCACGGTCTCTCCTTCGCGGCCATGCCGATCCGCCGGCCCCCGGCGGCCACGTCCCCTCACATCCTGCGGCGCAGCCAGTTGAGCACGTCGATACGCGTGATGAGCCCGAGGAATTCCCCCTGGTGCACCACGATCGCGACCAGGCCGCGCCTGAAGAGTTCGAGCAGCTGCGGCAGCGGCGCATCGGGCGGTACCGTCACGAGGTGGCTCGCCATCACCCGGCTCACCGGCTCGTGGAAGCGCTCGGGGTGCTCGAACACCTCGAGCAGCACGTCCTCCTCGTCCACGATTCCGACGATGCGCCCGTCTTGCATCACGGGCAGCTGCGAGATGTCGTAGAGCTTCATGCGCCCGTACGCCGCAAGCACCGTCTCGCCCGCGGCGACCGTCACGTCGGCGCCCTCCGCGTGGCGGCGCGCGATGAGATCGCGCAGATCCCCGAACCGCTCGCGGGTCGAGAAGCCCTGGTCGAGCATCCAGTAGTCGTTGTACACCTTGGAGAGATACTTGTTGCCGCTGTCGCAGACGAGGCTCACGACCCGCCGCGGCGCGCTCTGCTCCCGGCAGTACCGCAGCGCGGCGGCGAGCAACGTTCCGCTCGAGGTGCCGCCGAGAATCCCCTCCTGCAGCAGCAACTCGCGGCACGACCGGAAGGACTCCGCATCGCTCACGGTGAACGCCCGGCGCACCCGCGAGAGATCGCACACCGGCGGAACGTGATCCCCGCCGATGCCCTCGACGAGCCAGCCGCGGCCGGTCGGCTCCACCTTACCCGTGCGCACGCGGCCCGCGAGCGCGGAGCCCTGCGGATCGGCCAGCACCAGCTCGACGTGGGGCGCAACCCGGGCGAAGTACCGCGACAGCCCCGTGAGCGTGCCGCCCGTGCCGACGCCGCACACGATGGCGTCCAGGCGGTGCTCCATCTGCTCCCAGATCTCGGGCGCGGTGGTCTCCTCGTGGGCTCGCGGGTTCGCCTCGTTGGTGAACTGGCTCACGTAGAAGGCGTTCGGCGTCTCCCGGGCGAGGCGCGCGGCGCGGTCCTCGTAGTAGTCGGGGTGGCCCTTCGGCACGTCCGAGCGCGTCATGAGGACCTCGGCGCCGAGGGCTTTCAAATGGAAGATCTTCTCCTGGCTCATCTTGTCGGGGATCACGAGCTGCAGGCGGTAGCCCTTGCGCGCCGCAACGAGCGCGAGCGCGAGCCCGGTGTTGCCGGCGGTCGCCTCGATCAGCGTCGCCCCCGGCTCGAGCCGCCCCGCGCGCTCGGCCGCCTCGATCATGGAGAGGCCGACGCGGTCCTTGATCGAGCCGCCGGGATTCTGGCTCTCGAGCTTCAAGTACAGCTCGCACGGTCCGGTGTCGAATCCGCGGGCCGCAACCAGCGGGGTGTGACCGATCAAGTCGAGCACGTTGCGCGCCGGCGTGGAGCTCATGTCCGCGACTGCCTCGGCCATCCAGGATTCTCGACCTCATGATACTGGACGTCCTCTTTCACCGCGCGGTCACTCGGCTGACCTATAATGATGTGTTCGATCTCGAGCACCTCGGCCCCTTACCGTCCGCGAGACCGGTATCCGCATGTCCGACGCCATCCGCGTGCACGGCGCACGCCAGAACAATCTGAAGAATCTCACCCTCGCGATTCCGTTGAACGAGCTGGTCGTCGTCACGGGCGTCTCCGGATCCGGAAAATCCTCGCTCGTCTTCGACACGCTCTACGCCGAAGGGCAGCGGCGCTACGTCGAGACGTTCTCGCCGTACGCGCGCCAGTTCCTCGACCGCATGGACAAGCCCCAGGTGGACTCGATCTCCGGCATCCCCCCCGCGATCGCGATCGATCAGACGAACCCGGTGCGCACCTCGCGCTCGACCGTGGGCACGATGACCGAGCTCAACGATCACCTGAAGCTGCTCTTCGCGCGCGCCGGCACGCTTCACTGCGAGTGCTGCGGGAGGCCGGTGAGGCGCGATACCGCGGAGAGCATCTATGCCGACGTGGCGCTGCGGGCGCAGGCCTCCGGCGACCCGCGGCTCATGCTGTGCTTTCCGGTCCCCGTGCCGCGCAGTTTCAAGGAGAGCGAGGTGCGCGAGCTGCTCGAGAGGCAGGGCTACACCCGGATTCTC
>JASHTK010000304.1 GCA_030040575.1 Gammaproteobacteria bacterium | reverse complement strand
AATCCGCAGGATCCTCCCCGGGTGCAGCTCAACGTCTTTGCCGACCGGTCCGACTTCGAGACCGCCATTCGCGGCATCCGCGCGGCGCGCAAGATCTACTCGACGCTGCCGCAGGCGAGGTTCGTCGGCCGGGAGCTGCGGCCCGGCGCGGAGCTGAAGACCGACGCGGAGCTCGAGGCCTACATCCGCGGGGCGGCACAGGTCACCCAGCACCCCGTCGGCACGTGCAGCATGGGAGTGGGCTCCGATGCGGTGGTCGACCCGCAGCTGCGCGTCCGCGGCATCGAGGGCCTGCGCGTCGCCGACGCCTCGATCATGCCGACCGTGCCGGGCGGGAACACCAACGCCGCGGTCATCATGATCGCGGAGAAGGCCTCGGACCTCGTTCTCGGCCGGCCGGCGCCGTCCCCGGAGCCCGTCCGCCGCGCCCGCGGCGCAGCCGCGCAGCCCGCCGTCGCCTGAGATGCGCGGCTAGCGCTCGCTGTCGAGCTGTTGCATCTGCTCGGCGCCGTAGCGGGTGCCCGCCACGGCCTCGGCCGGCACCGCCGCCTCGATCTGCGCGAGCTCCTCGGAGGTGAGGCGCAGCGGCAGGGTCTCGAGCGCCTCGCGCAGGCCCTGGCGCCGGGTCGTGCCGATGAGTGGCACGATGTCCTCGCCGCGCGCGAGCACCCAGGCGATGGCAAGCTGCGCCGGTGTGACGCCTCTATCGCGGGCGATGGCCGCGAGCGCATCGACGAGGCGCAGGTTGCGCCGGTAGTTCTCGCCCTGGAAGCGCGGCATGTGGGCCCGCAGGCCCGGAATCCTCTCCGGGAGGGCTCCGGAGAGCAGTCCGCGCGAGAGCACCCCGTACGCGGTGATCGCGATGCCGAGCTCGCGCGCGGTGGAGAGGATGCGCCCCTCGAGGCCGCGGCTCACGAGCGAGTACTCGATCTGCAGATCCGCGACCGGATGCACGGTCGCCGCACGGCGCAGCGTCTCGGCGCCGGCCTCCGAGAGGCCGAGGTAGCGCACGTGTCCGGAGCGGATCAGGTCGCCGACCGCGCCCACGGTCTCCTCGATCGGCACGTGCGGGTCGACGCGCGCGGGGCGGTAGACGTCGATGTAGTCGGTCCCGAGGCGCTTCAAGCTGTAGGCCGCGAAATTCTTCACGGCCTGGGGGCGTCCGTCGAAGCCCGCGAAGCCGCCGCTCGGCGAGCGCAGCGCTCCGAACTTCACGCTGAGCAGCACCTGCTCGCGGGCCTTGCCGCGCAGTGCCCGGCCGATGAGCATCTCGTTGTGGCCCATGCCGTAGAAATCCCCGGTGTCGATGAGATTGACGCCCGCATCGATCGCCGCGTGAATCGTGGCGATGCTCTCCTCCTCGTTCGCCGGGCCGTAGAAATCGGACATGCCCATGCAGCCGAGGCCGATCCTCGAGACCGGCGGTCCGGACCGCCCGAGCGTCAGCATTTGCATCGAGGTTTCCCCTGGGACTCGCCGCGCCGTCCCGCGCCGTCCCGCGCCGTCCCTCGAGAGACTCGCGGACGACCGGCGGGCGAAGCGGTTAATCTAACACGATGCGCCTTTACCTGATTCGCCACGCGGCGGCGTTCGACCGCGACCGCCGGCGCTGGCCCGACGATCGGCGGCGGCCGCTCACGCCCGAGGGCGCGAGGCGGTTCCGCAAGGCGGCGGCCGGCCTCAAGCGGCTCGTGGGTGAGGTCGACTGTGTGCTCGCGAGCCCGCTCACCCGAGCGCGTCAGACGGCGGAGATCCTCGCGACCGTCGCGGGCTGGCCGCGGGCGATCGAGATCCCCGAGCTCGCGCCGGGCGCGGCGGCGGAGCGGGTGCTCGCCGCCATCCGTGAGCGCGCCGCCGCCAAGAGGTCGCTCGAGAGACTGGCGATCGTCGGCCACGAGCCGGGATTGACCGAGCTGCTCGCCGCGTGCGCGGGCGCAGGCGGCGCTCGCGCTCGAGTTCGCTGCCAGTTGAAGAAGGGCGGTGCGGCGTGCCTGCGCTTCCGCGACTCTCGCGCCGGCCCCGCGCGGCTCGCGCGGCCGGGTCAGGCGCGGCTCGAATGGCTCATCACGCCGAGGGCGCTGCGCGCGCTCGGCGGCGGCCGGCCCGCGCGGTAGCGAGCCGGGCCTCGAGGTCGTAGTGGCCTGCGCCGGTCACCTGCACCTGCGCGAGATCGCCGGGCGCGAGCCGGCCGGCGTCGTGTACCCGTACCACGCCGTCGATCTCCGGCGCATCGGCCGAGCTGCGGGCCACCGCGGTCGCGCCGTCCTCCTCGATCCGATCCACCAGCACCTCGATCGTCCGGCCGACCCGGGCCGCGAGCCGCCGGGCGCTGATCGCCTGCGCGCGCTCCATGAAGCGCTCGTAGCGCTCCTGCTGCACC
Organism: Gammaproteobacteria bacterium; assembly: GCA_030040575.1. GTDB lineage: Bacteria > Pseudomonadota > Gammaproteobacteria > Steroidobacterales > Steroidobacteraceae > JASHUC01. Next base: position 3,442 of record JASHTK010000304.1, on the reverse strand, counting down.
TCGGGCGCAACCGGCTCGGCGAGCGCATGCGCCCGTGCGCCCTCGACGGGTGAGTACTTGAAGCAGCCGACGCGGTCGATCTCAGCCTCCTCGAGCCACGCGAGCAGCTCCGCGAACTCCTGCTCCGTCTCGCCCGGGAAGCCGACGATGAACGTGCTGCGGATCGCGAGGTCGGGGCACTGCGCGCGCCAGCGGCGGATGCGCGCGAGCGTGTTCTCCGCGTGCGCCGGGCGGCGCATGCGCTTCAGGACGCTCGCGCTGCCGTGCTGAAACGGCACATCGAGATACGGCAGCACCCGCCGCTCGGCCATGAGCTCGATCACCCCGTCGACATGTGGATAGGGATATACGTAGTGTAGGCGCACCCACACGCCGAGCGAGCCGAGCGCGCGCGCGAGATCGATGAACCGTGCCTCGTGGCGCACCCCGCGCCAGGTCGCGGCGGCGTGGCGCAAGTCCGCGCCGTACGCGCTCGTGTCCTGGGAGATGACGAGCAGCTCCTTGACGCCGGCGGCGACCAGTCGCTCGGCCTCGCGCAGCACCGCGTCGATCGGCCGGCTCGCGAGCCGCCCGCGCAGGCTCGGGATGATGCAGAAGCTGCAGCGGTGGTTGCACCCCTCGGAGATCTTCAGGTACGCGTAGTGCCGCGGCGTGAGGCGGATGCCCTGCGGCGGCACCAGATCGAGAAACGGATCGTGGCGCGGCGGCAGATGCGCGTGCACCGCGCCCATCACGTCCTCGTACGCGTGAGGACCGGTGATCTTGAGCACGCGCGGGTGGCGCTCGAGGATCCGCTCGGGCCGTGCGCCGAGGCATCCGGTGACGATGACGCGGCCGTTCTGCGCCAGGGCCTCCCCGATCGCATCGAGCGACTCGTCGATCGCCGCGTCGATGAAGCCGCACGTGTTCACCACGACGAGATCGGCCTCGCGGTACGTCGGGGCGATGTCGTACCCCTCGGCGCGCAGGCCGGTGAGGATGCGCTCGGAGTCGACGAGCGCCTTGGGACAGCCGAGGCTCACGAAGCCGACTCGGGGAGCGCGGGAAGCGCGAGAAGCGCGGGGAGCGGTCACTGGACGGAGGTGTCGCCGGAGACGTCGCTGTCCTGCCCCGGCGGGACGCTCTCCGTCGAATGGCGCACGGTCCGCAGCGCGAAAAACAGCGCGAGCACGGCAAGCGGCATCAGCAGCCAGGGCCACACGGCCGGGCGCCGCTCCGCGGCCGGACGAGCGGCCTTGAGGGGCTTCTGCAGCATGGCGCGGAGCCTACTCTCAGGGCCTCGCCGGCTGCAATGCGTCTGCGCGCACGGCGCCGCGGAGCTGTCCCGCCGCGGCGCCGGCCCTCGCCCGCTCACAGGATCCTCTGGATCCTGCCGCGCGCCGTGCCGCTTGCGATCTCGAGGAATCCGACCGTGACCGGAAGATTGAATCGTCGCGGCCCGGCGCTGCCGGGGTTGATGTAGAGCACGCCGTCGCGGGTGTCCACGGCCGGCCGATGCGAATGCCCGGCCACCACCACCGTGAAGCCGCCGGCGGCCGGATCGAGGTCGAGCGCCTTCACGTCGTGGAGCACGTAGAGGCTCGCTCCCTCGAGCTCGAGCGCTTCGGTCTCGGGGATGCCGCGAGTCCACGCGCCGTGGTCGTTATTGCCCCTCACCGCATGGACGGGCGCGAGCGCACGGAGCCCCTCGAGCACCTCCGGCGTTCCGATGTCACCCGCGTGGATGATGAGGTCGACGCCGGCGAGCGCGCGCAGCGCCTGCGGCCGCAGCAGCCCGTGGGTGTCCGAGATGAGCCCGGCGGTGCGCACGGCTCACCGGCCGTATCTCGCGAGGAGCTGCGCGCGGCCGAGCGCGCTCGCCTCCACGTAGGAGGCGATGGCGGCCCCCGTCGCATCGGCCGGCAGGTTGATCCTCGCGACCGCGAGAGCGTAGAGGCGGAAGAAGTAGCGGTGCGGCGGGCCCGGGGGCGGGCACGGTCCTCCGTAGCCCGCCGTGCCGAAGTCCGAGCGGCCCTGGATCGCGCCCGCGGGCATGAGCTTGCTCCGCACATCGCCCGCGCCGGCCGGCAGCGAGCGCGCATCGGCCGGAATGTCGTACACGATCCAGTGCCAGAAGCCCCCCTCGACGGGCGCATCCGGATCGTGCATGAGGAGCGCGAAGCTCTCGGTGCCGGGCGGCGGGCCGCGCCATTCGAGCGCGGGCGAGAGGTTCTGCCCGCCGCAGCGGTCGTTCACCTCTCCCCGGGGCATCGTTGCCCCGTCGGTGAAATCCGGGCTCGCGAGCTTAAAGCTCGCGGCAGGCGGCGCGGCGCTCGCCGCGCTCGACTCGGCGTACCCGTCGGTCGCGCCGCAGAGGGCGAGCGCGGCGAGCACGCCGAGGCTCACGGCGGTGAGGCTCGTGGACACTCGGTTGCGCATCGAGAATTCTCCTCCGCCGCCGCGCTGCGCGCCTTCACCTCTAAGATATCCGAACGGCGCCGCGGCTTCGCGCATCTCGCAATGCCGGACGCACTGATGCATAGTCTCAAGCAGGGTTGGCGGGCGCAGGCGTGAACTCCGAGCATCGCAAGTTCCTGTTCGTCTCCTACATCGGCCTCATCAGCGACATCGCCTGGCAGGTGGCGAAGGAGGGGCACGAGGTCAAGTACTACATCCGCGATGAGAAGGACCGTGACATCGCGGACGGGTTCGTCCCGAAGGTCGAGGACTGGGAGCGCGAGGTCGAATGGGCCGACGTGATCGTCTTTGACGACACGCTCGGACAGGGAGCGATCGCGCAGGAGCTGCGCCGCCAGGGCAAGCTCGTCGTGGGCGGCACGCCCTACACGGACCGCCTGGAGGACGACCGCTCCTTCGGCCAGGAGGAGCTGAAGAAGGCCGGCATCAACATCCTGCCCTACCGGGAGTGCGACGACTTCGACGAGGCGATCGCCTACGTGCGGGCGAACCCCGAGCGTTACGTCATCAAGCCCTCCGGGGCCGCAGGCAACGTCAAGCGGCGCCTGTTCGTCGGCGACGAGGAGGACGGCGAGGACGTGATCCGCGTGCTCGAGGCCTACAAGAAGTCCTTCCCCGATGAGATCAAGCGCTTCCAGCTGCAGCGGCACGTCACGGGCGTCGAGATCGCCGTCGGCGCGTTCTTCAACGGGCGGGAATTCATCTACCCGATCAACGTGAACTTCGAGCACAAGAAGCTCTTCCCGGGCAACATCGGCCCCTCGACCGGCGAGATGGGCACCTCGATGTTCTGGAGCGGCCCGAACCGCCTGTTCAACTCCACGCTGAAGAAGATGGAGGCCCGCCTCGCGGAGGAGGGCTACGTCGGGTACATCGACCTCAACTGCATCGTGAACGGGAACGGCATCTTTCCGCTCGAGTTCACCGCGCGGTTCGGCTATCCGACGATCAGCATTCAGCAGGAGGGCATGACGACGCCCATCGG
>JASHTK010000303.1 GCA_030040575.1 Gammaproteobacteria bacterium | reverse complement strand
GCCGCCGCCTGGTTCACGGCGATCGCCGCGCCCTGCGAATCCGCCAGGTGGGCGACCCAGCTTCCCCCCGGCACCTGATGCGGGCTGTTCAGCACGCGCCCGCCCGCGGCCGTGGCCGCCTCGGCCGCCTTCGCCGCGCTCGCGACCCGCACGTAGGCGAGCCAGTGCGGCGTCGAGCCCCCGCTCGGGGTGCGGCTGAAGAGGCCGCCGAGCTGCCGGCCATGGCGGCCGAAGAGCAGGTACGGCCCGAGCGCTCCCATGTCGTGCACGCCGAGCTGCTCCCATCCGAGCAGGTCGCGATAGAAACGGAACGCCGCCGCGTGATCCGGGGTGGCAAGCTCGTGCCACGTGAATTCCTCGCCGGCGCCGCTCGGGCTCGGCGCGGTCGCCGGGGGCGGGGTCCAGACGCCGAACACCGCAGACTGCGGATCCGCGAGGATCGCGTACTTTCCGCCGTTCGCGATGCTCGAGACCGATTTCACGACGCGCCCGCCGAGACGCTGGGCCGCCGCGACGGTGGCGTCGATGTCCGGAATCGCCACATAGGAGAGCCAGCCCGGGTGCACCCCGTTCGCCTGCGCCTCGGCCGAGAGCCTCGCGAGGCCACCGACCGGCCCGTGGGCGGTGGCCCACAGCGTGTAGGAGGGATCCTTGTCCCACGCCTGGGTTTTCCAGCCGAGAACCCTCCCGTAGAAGGCGCCCGCCGCGCCCGGGTCGGTCGTCATCAGCTCATGCCACAGGAACTTCCCGTGAACGTCGGCACTGCTCATCGTGTATCTCCCCGCTGGTGTACGGCTTATTCGCTCACGCTTGCGCCCACTCGGCATCGCCGCCCGTGAGCTGTTTGATTGCGCCGCATTCTCCACTGTTTGAAGGTCCTGTAAATAGCTGTTCGGCGAAACCGCTCGCCACGCGGGGCTCGCGACCCGCGACGGGCGGTCAACCGTCGCGGCGCGGTTGCCCCGCGGGCGTCCCGGCGGCCGGACGCCGCGGCCCAGCGGCCAGCGCGACGAAATCCCCCTGGAACCACCCCTTGCGCTCGCCGGCCTGCCGCAGCTCCGAGCCGAGCGTGATGCGGGCTCGGCGGCGCCGGTCGAGCGTCTCGCGGAACCGCTCGTACGAGGCCTCGTCCGCAAGCTCGCACACCGCCTCGAAGTCCCCGGTGATCGGCCGCTCATAGCTCATCGTGCTGCGCTGGATGAGGAGCTGGGCCTCCCCTCCCCGTGCCCGCTCCCTCACGTACAGCAACGTCCACGCCGCAAGCAGGGCGACGGCGGCCGCGCTGCCGCCGAATGCCATCTCGCCGTTGTTCGTGTTGGGGGCGAGCGGAGCGGCGAGCTCGACCCGCCGCGGCGTCGCGGACCGGACCCGGATGCCGAGGGCGACGGCGAGGGGAATGCGTCGCCGCAGGTCGGACTCGATCTCGGCGCTCACCCGCAGGACCCCTCGCTCACCAGGGCAGCTCGGAGCCGTCGTAGGCCCAGAAGCGTCCAGCGCGCTCGCGGGTGAGGCTCGCGATGACCCGGCGCATCCCCGCGACGCTCGCTCGAGCGTCGATCTCCGCGCGCGGGCCGCCCATGTCCGTGCGCACCCAGCCGGGGTGGAGCGCCGCGGCGAGGATCCCGTGGCGGCGCCCGAGGTCGATCGCGAGGGAGACCACGATCGCGTTCAGGGCGGCCTTGCTCGCCCGGTAGGCATAGAAGCCTCCCATGTTGTTCCTCGCCATCGAGGCCATGATGGTGCTCACCGAGACGAGCTTCTTCTCGCTGCTGCGCCCGACGTGCCCGGCGAAGGCTTCCGCCATCTTCAGGGGCGCGAAGGCGTTCAGCCGGAAGACCTGCTCCCAGTCGGCGAAGTCGCTCGATCCGAACGTGCTCCCCCGCGAGCCCATCGTGCCCGCGTTGTTGATCAGCACGTCGATGGCGCGGCCCGAGAGCTGGCGGGCGAGGGTGTCGATCGCCGCGAAATCGGTGACGTCGAGCGTATGCACCGCAACACGCCCCTGCGACTCGGCCGCGAGTCGCTGCAGGTCGGCTGCCTTCTGCGGCGCCCGCACGCAGGCGAGAACGTCCCAGCCATCCTCCGCATACTGGCGGGCGAACTCGAGCCCTAAGCCGCGGCCCGCTCCGGTGACGAGAACTGCAGGCATGCTCCGCCCCTCCTAGCCGGATGGCGGATCACCACTCGCCGACATTGGGCATCGACTTCCACGGCTCGGCGGGCGGCAGCGGCGCGCCCGCTTGCAACAGCTCGATGGAGATGTGGTCGGGCGAGCGCACGAACGCCATGCGCCCGTCGCGCGGGGGGCGGTTGAGGGTGACGCCGTGCTCCATCAGCCGGCGGCAGAGCGCGTAGAGATCCTCGACCGCATAGGCGACGTGGCCGAAATTGCGCCCGCCGTGGTAGGTCTCGGGGTCCCAGTTGTGGGTGAGCTCGATCTGCGCCGCCGGATCGCCCGGCGCGGCAAGGAACACGAGCGTGAAGCGGCCCTGCGGGAAGTCCTTGCGGGAGACCTCCGCGAGCCCGAGCGCGTCCCGGTAGAAGCGCAGCGAGGCCTCGAGGTCGGTCACGCGGACCATGGTGTGCAGGTACCTCATCAGAACATCTCCGAGGGTCCCGGCGTCTTGATGTCCACTTTGTGGCGCGAGGCGATGAACTCCCCGGTGATCATGTCCGCGTATTCCTGCCCCGGGCTCACCATCGGGTAGACGCCCGCATCGGGATCGATCACGACCTCGAGGAAGGCGGGGCCGGCGAAGCGGATGAACTCCTCGACGACGCGCGGCACGTCCTCCTTGCGGGCAAGCCGCACGGCGTAGCGGAAGCCGTCGGCCTGCGCGGCTCTCACGAAATCCTTCTTGTGGAGCGACTTGTCGCTCGCGGACAGCCGGCCCTTGAAGAACAGCTTCTGCCATTGCTTCACCATGCCGTCGCCGAAGTTGTTGAGCACCATGATCTTCACGGGCAGGTCGTAGGTCGTGACGGTCTCGAGCTCGCCGATGTTCATGCGAATGCTCGCGTCCCCGTCGACATCGACGACGAGCCGGTCGGGGTTGGCGACCTGCGCGCCGATCGCCGCCGGCAGCCCGAAGCCCATGGTGCCCATGCTTCCGGAGGTGAGCCACAGCCGCGGGTGCCTGAAATCGCAGTACT
>JASHTK010000032.1 GCA_030040575.1 Gammaproteobacteria bacterium | reverse complement strand
GATGACGTTGATCACCCGAGGCACGCCACCCGACAGCCGGTGTGCCTCCGACAGCGCGCGAGCCGTGAAGATGTCGTTCGTCGCGCCTGCGACCCGCAACCGGTGCAGCACGTAGGCGGCGGTCTCCTGCCGCACCAGGGGACGGAGGTGGTAGCGCCCGGTGATGCGCTGCGCGAGCTGCCGCAGCTCCGTCCGGTCGAGGATCTCGCGCAGCTCGGGCTGGCCGATCAGGATGATCTGCAGAAGCTTCTGCGTGTTGGTCTCGAGGTTCGTGAGCAGGCGGACCTGCTCGAGCACATCCGGCGCGAGGTTCTGCGCCTCATCGACCACGAGCACGATGCGCTTGCCGGCGCTGTGAGCCCGCAGCAGGTAGTGGCTGAGGATGTCGACCAGGTCCTTCAGGCTCTGCGTCGCGGAGTCCGGCACGCCGATCCCGAGCTCCTCGCAGATGGTGAGGAGGAACTCCGGGGCCGTCATCCGCGGGTTGAGGATGAGCGCGATCTCCGCGTTCCGCGGCGTCTGGGCGAGCAGCGAGCGCACGACGGTCGTCTTGCCGGTGCCGACCTCGCCGGTGAGCTGGACGAACCCTCCCGCCTCGTTGATCCCGTAGAGCAAATGAGCGAGAGCTTCAGCGTGGCGCTCGCTCAGATACAGATAACGCGGATCCGGCGTGATCGCGAACGGCTTTTCGTTGAGGCCGAAGAACGAGAGGTACATAGCCCGATACTACTCAAAGCTGATTGGCCCGGCGCAGTGCGTGCCTCCCAAAGCGCTCGCAGACCGCATCGACCGCAGCGTCGAGACACGGCTGCACATCGTGGAACAAGCCGAGCTGCCTCGCCGGGGTCAGATCCGTCAGGGCAACGCCGAGCAGCCGAAGTCTCGCGCCGGGATGCTCGTCGAGCCAGCGGCGGAGCAGCTCCGCCGCAACGCTCGCCACCGTCCGCCGGTTCTGCGTGGGCGGTGCAATAGTACGCCTGCGGGTGAAGGTCGCGAAGTCGTGGCGCCGGATCTTCACCGCGACGCATCCGGCGGCGAGCGACTTGGCGCGCACGCGCGCGCTGGCGCGGTCCGCGAGGCGCGCGAGCTCGGCCTGAAGGGTCGGCCCATCGGCGATGTCGCGGCCGAAGGTGTCCTCGGCGCTCACCGACTTCTCGTCCCGGTCGGTTGCGACCGGGCGATCGTCGATCCCGCCCGCCCGCTCGCGCACGCGCGCGGCGTAGCGTCCAAAGAGGGGACGCAGCAGCGCATCGGGCGCGACGCGCAGCTGCCCGAGCGTGGCGATGCCCGCCGCCTCGACGCGCGCCCCCGTCTTGCCGCCGAGCCCGGGGAGGCGGCGCACCGAGAGCGGATCGAGGACCTCGTGGAGGCGGTCGGGCGCGACGATCGTGAGCCCGTCGGGCTTGCCGAGGTCCGAGGCGATCTTCGCGACGAGCTTGTTCGGCCCGCAGCCGACCGAGGCGGTAAGGCCGGTCGCCGCGCGGATGCGAGTCTTCACCGCCGCCGCGAGGCGCGCCGCAGGCTCCGCGCTTGCGGTCACATCGAGGAAGGCCTCATCGAGCGAGAGTCCCTGCACGAGCGGCGTCAACCCGCGAAAGATCGCAAAGATGCGGCCGGAGACCTCCTGGTAGCGCTGCATCCTCGGCCGCACGCACACGGCGTCGGGGCAGCGCTCGAGCGCCGCGCGCATCGGCATCGCCGAGCGGATGCCGAAGCGTCGCGCCTCGTAGCTCGCGGCCGCGACCACGCCGCGCGCGCCCACACCGCCGACCAGCACGGGCAGGCCGGCGAGGCTCGGATCGTCGTGTTGCTCGATGGACGCATAGAAGGCGTCCATGTCCACGTGCAGGATCGCCCGCTCGCGCGCGCTCACGGGGCGACCGCCCCCGCCCGCGCGGCAGGCTGCGGCCTCGGCTGCGCCTCGGCGCCGATCTCCTCGGGCGCGAAGTCATCGACGCGGATGAGCTCCATCGTCTTGCGGTCGTACTCCCTCAGGCGCTGCGCCTCCGGCTCGGAGAGAATCCCTTCCCTCACGGCCTGCTCGATGCGCCCCGGGAGATCGAGCGCGGTCACCTTGCCGGTTCGCACGCCCTCGACGCGGATGCGCTGCTCGAGCGGCTCGGCCTCGAGGGCGAGCGCGAGCGCCTCCTCGAGCAGGCCGAGCGGGTTGCCGGGCGAGAGGCTCGTGAAGGCGAACCGGCACAGCCGCGCGCGCGACTCGCTCGGACGCGTCACGAGCTCGGCGACACGGCGGCCGAGCCGATCGGAGGGCGCGAAGTAGGTGAGGCCTCTCGGGAAGATGAGCCAGCGCATCAGCGCCGCGAGCGGCCGGCTCGGGAAGTTTCTGAGGAAGCCGTGCAGCTGCTCCTGCGCCTGGTAGAGCAGGTGGCGGCACGCCCACTCGACGATCGGCAGATCCTCCTGCGGTCCGCCCTCGTCGTTGAAGTGCTTGAGGACCATCGAGGCGAGGTACATCGCGGAGAGCACGTCGCCCAGGCGCGCGGAGAGGCTCTCCTTCTTCTTCAAGTAGCCGCCGAGCGTCAGCATGGCCACGTCGACGGCGAAGGCGAACGACGCGCTGAATCGGACGACGTGCTGGAAGTAGCGCCGCGTGGGACCCTTGTCCGGCACGCGGTGCAATCGCGCGAGCGTGAGGGCCATGACGAGGGAGCGCACGGCGTTCGAGACGGCAAACCCGATGTGGCCGAAGAGCGCGGCGTCGAACGCATCGACGCCCCTGCGCCGGTCCGGATCTCGAGCCGCATTCATCTCGCGCAGCACGAACGGATGACAGCGAATCGCCCCCTGGCCGAAGATGATGAGATTGCGGGTGAGGACGTTCGCGCCCTCCACGGTGATCGCGATGGGCACGCTTTGATACCCGCGCGCGAGGTAGTTGCGGGGACCCAAGCAGATCGCCTTGCCGCCGTGCACGTCCATCGCGTCGTTCGCCACCTGTCGCCCCATCTCCGTCACGTGATACTTGAGCATCGCCGAGGGAACCGAGGGCTTCTCGCCGCCGTCGATCGCCCCGGCCGTGACGGACCGCGCGGCGTCCATCACGTAGGTGAGCCCGGCCATGCGGGCGATGATCGACTGCACGCCCTCGAAGCGGCTGACGGAGGCGTTGAACTGGCGCCGGATGCGCGCGTACGCCCCGGTGGACCACGTCGCCGCCTTGGCGCCGCCCGTCGCGTTCGAGGGCAGCGAGATGCAGCGGCCGACCGAGAGCTGCTCGACGAGCATGCGCCAGCCCTGGCCGGCCATCTGCGGCCCGCCGATGATGAAATCGAGCGGCACGAAGACGTCCCGGCCCTGGATCGGCCCGTTCTGGAACGGAATGTTGAGCGGGAAGTGCCGCCGCCCGATGCTCATGCCGGCCGTGCCGCGCGGAACGAGCGCGCAGGTGATGCCGATATCGGCGCGCTCGCCGAGCAGGTGATCCGGGTCGAGCATCCTGAAGGCGAGCCCGACGACCGTCGCGATCGGCGCGAGGGTGATGTAGCGCTTCGCGAAGTTGAGCTTGAGGCCGACGATCTCCCGGCCCTGCCACGTGCCCCGCGCGACGACACCGGTATCCGGAATCGAGGCGGCATCCGAGCCCGCTCTCGGACCGGTGAGCGCGAAGCAAGGGACCTCCTCCCCCCGCGCGAGCCGCGGCAGGTAGTGGCTCTTCTGCTCCTCGGTGCCGTAGTGGTTCAGCAGCTCGGCCGGACCGAGCGAGTTCGGCACCGCGACGGTGGAGGATGCCGTCGTGCTGCGGCTCGCGATCTTCGCGAGCACACAGGAATGCGCGTACGCGGAGAACTCGAGTCCGCCGAACCTCTTCGGGATGATCATCGCGAAGAAGCCCCGGGTCTTCAAGAACTCCCACACCTGCGGGGGCAGGTCGCCGCGCCGGTGCGTGATGTCCCAATCGTCGAGCATCCGGCAGAGCTCCTCGCACGGGCCGTCGAGGAACGCTTGCTCCTCGGGCGAGAGCCGGGGCGGCGCGGCCGCGAGCAGCCGCTCCCATCTCGGCGCCCCGGTGAACAGCTCGCCGTCCCACCAGACCGTGCCGGCCTCGAGCGCCTCCCGCTCGGTGGGCGACATCGCGGGCAGCAGCCTCAAGTACGTCCGCATGAAGCGCCGCGTGATGAGTCCCTTGCGCAGCGGGCGCACGTTGAGCGCCCAGAGGGCGGCGAGGAGGACCCACAGGAACGCCTTCCACGGCCATGCGGTGTCGCCGAGCGCCGTGTAGGCGCCGAGCAAAACGGTGCACGTCGCCGAGAAGACGAGGAGGCTCAGCCGTGCGTACGCGAGGTAAACGACCGCGGCGAGCAGCACGAGCGTGATGACGCCGCCCACCCGAGTGGCCGCGTAAGCGACCGCGGCGGCGGCGAGGAGCGTGAGGATCGCGCCCATGGCGCCATTTTCGCACGGGCCGCCGGCGCATGCCCTCGCGGCGCGGGCGGGCGCCCGGCGCGAGGGGCTCGGCGGGGTTGCTAGCCGAGCAGGCTCTGCACGCCGTCCCGCTCCTCGCGCAGCTCCGCGAGCGTCGCCTGCAGGCGCTTGCGGCTGAACTCATCGACGGCGAGCCCCTGCACGATCTCGTAGCCGCCGTTGCGGCAGACGACCGGGTAGGAGTAGATGACCCCCTCCGGGATGCCGTAGCTGCCGTCCGAGGGGACGGCCATGCTCACCCAGTCTCCGGCGGGCGTGCCGCGGGACCAGTCGCGCACGTGGTCCAGCGCGGCGGAGGCCGCGGAGGCGGCCGACGACGAGCCGCGGGCCTTGATCACCGCCGCGCCGCGCTGCTGCACCACCGGGATGAAGCTCTCCTCGATCCACCGCTGATCGACGCGGCTCTTCGCCGGCTTGCCATCGATCGTGCAGTGGCTCACGTCGGGGTACTGCGTCGAGGAATGATTCCCCCAGACGGTCATGCGGCGGATGGCCGAGACGGGCGTGCCCGTCTTGCCCGCAAGCTGCGCGAGCGAGCGGTTGTGATCGAGCCGCGTCATCGCCGTGAAGTTCCGCGGATCGAGGCCCTTCGCATTCGCGCGCGCGATGAGCGCATTGGTGTTGGCCGGATTGCCGACGACGAGGACCTTGGCGTCGCGCGCGGCGACCTCGGAGAGCGCCCGACCCTGCGCCGCGAAGATCTGCGCGTTCGCGAGGAGGAGATCCTTGCGCTCCATGCCCGGCCCGCGCGGGCGCGCGCCGACGAGCAACGCCACGTCGCAGTCGCGAAACGCGACTTTCGGATCGTCGGTCGGCACCACGCGGCCGAGCGTCGGGAACGCGCAATCGTCGAGCTCCATCGCGACGCCCGTGAGCGCGGGGAGCGCGGCGGGGATCTCGAGCAGGTGCAGATTGATCGGCTGCTCGGGGCCGAGCATCGCGCCGGATGCCACGCGAAAGGCGAGAGCGTATCCGATCTGGCCGGCGGCGCCGGTGATCGCGACGTTCACTGCTTGATTCATGAGCGACTCCGTCGGAACGAGCGGCCCATTCTACGGGCTGCGCGGCGCGCGGCGCCGGTCATTTGGCCGGGCTCGTGACGGTGAGCGGATCGAAGGCACCCGCAGCCGGGCCCGGGTAGCGGGGATAGATCCTGAGGAACGCCGCCCACTCGCGGTCCGCTTCCTCCGTCCGCCCCTCGGTGCGCAGCTGCTCGATCCTGCCCAGCCATTCGGCGGGGTGCGTCTCGAGCTGCACGCGCCGTGCGCCGGCGAGGGGCTCGGAGGCCGGCGCCTCGGTCGCGACGAGCGACGGCGCGGGGGACCCGAGCGATTGCGAGAGGGTCCTCGCGTCCTCGAGCGCGACCACCGGAGTCACACGCATCCCGGGCGATGAAGCGGATGCGCCCACCGCGCGCAGTGATGGAGGCGCACCCACCACGCGGAGTGAAGCGGACACGCCCGTGGAGGGCCGCGCGGGCCGAGTGGGCCGATATCCCGTCCAGAGGGCGAACGTGACGAGTGCCGCCAGCGCAGCGCGTGCGACCCATCGAGCCGAGTGCCGGATGCGAGACCGGCGAGCCGGGCGGATGCTCTCGCGCGCCTGCCGCATCACGGCCCGGTCGAGCGACGCCGAGGGCTCGAGCCGATCGAGCTCCGCGAGCTGCCGAAGCAGCGTGGGGCGTGGCCGATTCTCGGGCTCGTGCGGGGCAGAGGTCATGATCCGGGCTCCGCGAGGATCTCGGTGATCGGGCGCACGCCGCCGGCACGCTGGCCATCGCGGACGACGGGCGCTGCAGCCGGCGCGTGGCTCAGGGTGAGCGCGCTGCGCAGCTTGGCGAGCGCGTAGCGCAGGCGGCTCTTCGCCGTCTCTGCGCCGACGCCCGTGACCGCGGCGATCTCCTCGAGTGTCAGTCCCGATTGCTCGTAGAGCAAAAAGACGTCCCGCTGCTCTGCGGGCAGTCGCTCGAGCGCCTCGCGGTAACGCGCGAGGAGCTCGGCTTGCTCGGCGCGAGCCTCCGGCCCTTCTGCATCGGGCGCCGAGGGATTGGCGGGCTCGATGGCACGCCGCCCGCCTTCCTCGGCTCGCGCTTCGATGCCTTCCTCGCAGCGCTGATGAGGCGGGAGAGCGGCGGCGCGCCGCAGGTGATCGACGCAGCAGTTGTGCGCGATGCGGTAGAGGAACGTGCTGAACTTCGCGCGGGGCTCGTAGTGCGCGCGATGCGCGATGACCCGGCTCCAGACCTCCTGAAACAGATCGTCCGCCGCCGCTCGCTCGCGCACGTGCCGCGCGAGATAGCGATACAGGGCCGCTCGATGACGGGCGTACAGCGCCGCAAACGCCTGCAGATCACCGCTGGCGTAGCGCAGCATCAACCTGCAATCGTCCTCCGCCATTGGTGGGCAGTGTACTCGTGCTCCTCAGCTTGAACGGCCGTGGCCCGAGCCGAGGGTTAATGCCGCCCAGGCCGGGCTTGACACAGATCTAGTGATGTAGTTATATATATCACCAGATGGCAGGCCAGGTGGCCGCCAGGACGATGGAGGAAAGGCTCGTGAACGCGTCGAATCGACTGCTGAAGATGGCCGTAGGCGCAACCGCCTCGCTGATCGTGAACTCGCTGATCGCGATCGGGTGCCTCGCGGCTGTCTTGCTACGCTAGTGTGCTAAGGGTCTGCAACGGGAGGCCGGCGAGACTCGATGGAGCCGCACTGGGACGACAGCCTGCCGATCTACCGGCAACTGCGCGATCGAGTGGTCGCGATGATCCTCGAGGGCGTCCTCAAGGAGGGCGACGCGCTGCCCTCCGTGAGGAACGTGGCCGCGGAATTCCGCCTGAACCCCCTCACGGTGCTGAGGGGCTACCAGCAGCTCGTGGAGGAGAACCTCGTGGAGAAGCGCCGGGGTCGAGGCATGTTCGTGAGCGCCGGGGCTCGGGAGGCGCTCATGAAGGATGAGCGAGCACGATTCCTGAGCGAGGAGTGGCCGAAGGTGCGCGCGCGGATTCAGCGACTCGGCCTCTCGCTCGCGGACCTGCTCCACGGTGAGCCCGCGCCGGCGTCCCGGCCCAACCCCGGAGAGGACCGTGGCGGCGATCATTGAGGCGCGCGGACTCTCGAAGTCGTACCGCAGCACGCGGGCCCTCGAGGACGTGAGCTTCAGCGTCGAGCCGGGGCGCATCGTCGGCCTCATCGGCCCGAATGGGGCAGGCAAGACGACGGCGCTCAAGGCGATCGTGGGGCTCACTCACGTCGAGGGGGAGCTGCGCGTGCTCGGCTTGAACCCCCGCACGCAACGCGACCAATTGATGCACGACGTGTGCTTCATTGCGGACGTGGCGGTGCTGCCGAAGTGGCTGCGCGTGAGGCACGCGCTCGACTTCGTCGCGGGTGTGCATCCGCGCTTCGAGCGCTCCCGGGCCGAGAGCTTCCTCGCCCGCACGAGCATCCGTGCGACGAGTCGGGTGCGTGAGCTGTCGAAGGGAATGGTGACGCAGCTGCACCTTGCGCTCGTTCTCGCGATCGACGCGCGCCTGCTGGTGCTCGATGAGCCGACGCTCGGTCTCGACCTCATCTACCGCCGCCAGTTCTACGACACCATCCTCAACGATTACTTCGACAAGGAGCGCACGATCGTGCTCGCCACGCACCAGGTCGAGGAGGTCGAGCATCTGCTGACGGACGTGATCTTCATCGGCGGCGGCCGCATCGCGCTCGCGAGCAGCGTCGAGGCGATCGCCGAGCGCTACGTGCAGCTCACGGTCGCTCCCGGCGAGGCGGCGCGGGCCCGGGCGCTGCACCCGCTCTACGAGCGCGAGGTCTTCGGGCGCGTGTCCCTCATCTTCGAGGACCGGCCGGCGAGTGCGCTCGCGGGGCTCGGGGAGGTTCGCGCGCCGTCCATCGCCGACCTCTTCATCGCCAAGATGCAAGCCCGACCGCCCGGCGGCGCAGGGGACGGCCGATGAGACGCACGCTGATCCTGGTCCGCCGCGAGATCTGGGAGCACCCCTCGCTCTGGGCCGCGCCGCTCGCCGTCATGGTGCTGATGCTGTTTGCGGCGATCTTCGGCCGCACGGCCCTGCCCTCCGGTCGGCTCACGATGCCGCCCCAGATGGCGCAGGCCCTGTTCGCCCTCGGGGTGCTCGCGTTCGGGGTCACGCAGTACGTGACGATGTCCGCGGTGCTGTGGTTCTACGCGACGGACTGCCTCTACTCTGAGCGGCGCGACCGCAGCATCCTCTTCTGGAAGTCGATGCCCGTGTCGGATGCGCAGACCGTCCTCTGCAAGGCGCTCATCGCGCTCGTCGTCGCGCCGATCGGCGTCTACCTCCTCACGCTCATCACGAGTGTGCTCGGCTTCGGCATCTGGGCGCTGCGGGAGTGGAGCGGGTCGATCCCGCCGCTTTACTGGGACACGCGCACGTGGCTGCGCATCGAGGGCTTCTCGCTCGTGAGCCTCATCGTCGCGACGCTCTGGTACGCGCCGCTCACGGCGTATCTCATGCTGGTATCCGCCTGGGCCCGGCGCAACGTCCAACTCTGGGTGATCCTCCCGCCGCTCATCGCCTTGCTCGTCGAGCGGATCGCGTTCGGCACGCACTATCTGACGACGGTGCTCCTCTACCGGCTCGGCAGCGGCTGGCAGGCGAGCCTCCTCGTGTCGACCGAGCGGCTCTTCACCGGGCCCGGATTCACCCTCGGCGGTCCCGGGGCGGCTCCGGCCGCGCCGTTCGAGGGGCTCGGCGCCGCACGGGCGTTCGCGAACGTCGATCTGTGGATCGGGCTCGCCGTGGCCGCGGTGTTCCTCTTCGCCGCCATCCGCATCCGCCGCTACCGCGACGACACCTGAGGGGCCGCGCGGCCGCGCGGCCGGCGCGGCCTTCACGCCCTGCGCGTCGCGGTGGCCTCGGGCGGCAGCAGGTGCGCGAAGGGCGCGGTGCCCGCCGCCTGCCGGGTGAGCAGCGCGAGCAGCTCCTCGGCCGTCAGCGGCTCGCCGAAGAGCTTGCCCTGGCCGAAGTGGCAGTGATGGCTGCGGAGGAACT
>JASHTK010000302.1 GCA_030040575.1 Gammaproteobacteria bacterium | reverse complement strand
GCGATTCAAACGGGCGACCGGACTCGCGGACGAGGAGGTCGCGGAGCTCTTGGGGGTCGGGGGTCGTACTCTCACGCGCCTGAAAGCTTCCGCTCGCCTGCCCGCAGATCTCAGTGATCGGCTGTATGCTGTCGTATCCGTCTACGCTCTCTCGGAGCGCGTGTTCGGCGACCGCGCGACCGCGATCGGGTGGCTCGGCGAGCCCCAGTTCGCCCTGCAGGGACGTCCGCCTCGGCAGTTCCTGTCCACGGAGCTTGGCCGGCACCAGGTGACGGAACTGCTGAACCAGATCGAGCACGGATTACTCGCCTGACTCCGACATTAGAGCCTGCGCTGTGCACTTGTACAGGCTCTGCAAGGAGATCTACTCCAAGGACGTCCTGGACGGGCAGGGCGGCCTCAGTGCCGCCGGTCGCTGGCACAGCCAGGGTCATCGGGTCGTTTACTGTGCGAGCTCCGAGGCACTTGCGGTGCTCGAGCTGCGAGTGCACCTCGGATCGTACGTTCCGCGCTCGCGGTACGTCATGCACACGATCGACGTACCGGATGAGGTCATCGCCGAGCTGCCCGCGGAGGCGATTCCCCTGGGATGGGATGCCGTCCCACACACCGAAACGTCCCGGGCCGTCGGCGACAAGTGGCTCGAATCGGCACGAAGCGGCGCACTGCGGGTTCCGTCCATCCACAGCGAGACCGATCGCACCGTCTTGCTCAATCCGGTGCACAGCGACTTCGCGCGTGTTCGACTTCTAGCGCATCGCCGTTATCGGTTTGATTGTCGACTCTTCGGAGCGTCAGAACCGCTGGCGTAATGCGAGCTGCGACGCTGAAGCACTATTCTGCCCAGAGGTCGGTCCGCCCGCTCTCTGACACAGTATTGGCACACTTGCTGCCCCTGAACGTCGCTTCTCAGCGCCACGCTGCGTCAGTAGGTCGTTGAGTCGATTGGTGGCAGGTGGTGGCGCGGGGCGCATGGGGTGGGCTTTTAATCCGCGGTCGACAGTTCGATTCCGTCACGCCCCAGTTCTTCGACCTTCCATATTACGGATCCATGGCTATACTTGATTACGGATGGATGGCTATAATTTATTACGGACCGATGGCTGGTCGCTCTTACGGATAAACGTGCATGGCGAACTCGTCGCCCATGGAGCAGGCGCGAAACTGGTGGAAGGAGCGCGCAGACGCGGAGCGCTACGTCGTCCCCTCAGCGGAAGCCCCGTCGGCGTCCGTTGCCAAGGTGTTGCGGCAGGAAGGACTGGTACTCGAGGTCGCAGGCAGACGCGTCTGGATCCTCACTCCCGGTAAGCGTCCTGATGCCCGGGCAATCTTCCTCGCCAACTACTGGGGGGTGGTCTCGCTCGTTCTCAAGCGTTACGAGCCGGCGGTAGTTGCCGGCCGGGCGGCGGTCCTTCTACACCTCGAAGATTTCTCTCCGCCTGAGGAGCTCCCCACATACCAGAGTGCCAATCGGAGCGAATATGCGCTGACGCTTCACCCTGGATTTCGTCTGCGACTGCGCCCGCGCACTCTGCATCGGACTAACATCATTACGGTCGCCGCACCGGGCAACGTGCTCATCCCGTTGCAGAGCGTTGCCGACATCCTCACGACGCTCGATGAGAGCGAGGTGACGGCCGGCCTTGAGCCCCTCTCGGCGTGGCTGCGGCACCTGGTCGTCCGCACCCCGGATCTCGAGGCTGCGGTGGAACAGAATCCGCGGCCCGTGATCCTGAAGCGCCTTGCCGCTCTCTCAGCCGAATTGCGCAACGAGCCGCTTGCGCGACAGCTCGGTCAGCTCGTACGCCGTATCTCGCACCGCGAGACCACGCCTTCCCGTACCGGCGTGGGTGCTCGCATCACCATTCCTCCTGTTCTGCAGAACGTGCCGCGCGGCACCGGTTCTCCCTGGCTGGATGCCCAGGCCATGCGCCTTGCGCGGCAGGAGGCTGAAGCCCTCCGCATCGTAGGCAGGGCCGCCACCCAGCTTCCAAAATTCAATTGGTCAACGCTGCGCGCGAATGCAGAGCAGAACAAAGCCTACGACGCCTACCACAGCACGACCATGGAGGGATATCGAATCCCCCGCGAGATCTCGGATGCCATCGTGCGCGGGGAGACGCTGACTAACGGTCCGCGGGACCGGAAAACGCTCGAGGCGGCGATGGCCGTGCACGGTTACACCGTCGCGTACGCGCAAGTGCTCTTGCGCGCTCGCGCCAAGGAGCCGATAGACACCGCTCTTGTTCTCGATCTTTGCGAGGCACTGTTCCGACCATCGGTGGATGCCGGAATCACGGACGCGGCCGCGTTGCGGGGGTGGCGCACCACGAGCATCGGGCTTCGCGGCTGGCGCTATGTACCGCCGAATCCCAAGAAAATCTCTGATCTCATTGGTGGACTGGAGCGATTTGCGGCGCATCAGGATCTCGACCCGATCACTCGCGCCCTCCTCGTGCATCTGGAGTTCGTCACGATCCATCCCTTCCTCGACGGTAACGGCCGCCTCGGCCGGCTCCTGATGAACCATGCCCTGTTGAGTGCAGGTTTCCCGTGGGTCACGATCCGAAGTGACGAGCGCATTCCATTCTTCACGGCGATCGAGCGGGCACAAGTGGACGGCGAGGCTCGGCCCTTCATCGGGTTTGTCTGGCATCTGATCCGCCAAGCCG
>JASHTK010000301.1 GCA_030040575.1 Gammaproteobacteria bacterium | reverse complement strand
ACCCCGGGCCGTCTCATCAACTAAGGGGGTGCGGGCTCGGCAGAGGTCCATCGCCGGCGCTGCTCGCTTCGCATGCGGTCCCGGCGCTCTTCAGTGGTTTGTGTGGGGGAGTGCATGAGCTACCAAGCAAAGCGGACGCGGCCCGCCCTGGTCGCCGCGACTCATCGATCGATCGGCCGGGTGTCTCTCGCGCTCGGCGCGGCGGCAGCGCTAGCGCTTGGCTGCCGCGGGGCTCTCGCGCAGCAGGCGCAGCAGGCCGGCAACTCGCCGCAGGTCGAGCAGGTCGCGACGCAGGCCCAGCCGGATGCGGCGCAGGCGCAGCCTGGTGCGACGCAGGGGCAGGGCGAGAGCGCGCCGCTCGTGGCGCAGGCCTCGACGAACCCGCCGGCGCCCGCCTCTGCGGGCTCGACGGGCGCGGTCCAGCCGAGCGGGCAGCTGCAGGAAGTGGTGGTGACGGCGGCGTTCCATGCGCAGAACCTGCAGTCTACTCCGCTGTCGATCACCGCGATCACCGCTGCCGACCTGCAGCAGCAGAATCTCACGAACGTCAACGACCTCGGTAACGAGGTCCCGAACGCCTACTTTCGCCAGCCGGTGAGCAATTACGGCCCCACCGAGACCATCGGCTTGCGGGGCTTCACGCAAACCGACTTCGACTACTCGTTCCAGCCGACGGTGGGCGTCTACGTCGATGACGTCTATCAAGGCTCGCTCACGGGCTCCTCGTTCGATCTCGCGGACATGAGTCGCGTCGAGGTGGAGAACGGTCCGCAGGGCACGCTCTTCGGCATGAACTCGCTCGGCGGGGCGATCCGTCTCATTACCAACAAGCCCGAGGACAGCGACTCGGGCTCGGTCGATGTGACCTACGGCGAGAAGCACCGTGTCGAGCTCGTCGCCATCGGCAACGCGATCCTCATTCCGGACCAGCTCTTCACGCGCATCGTCGCCACGTCGCGCAGCGAAGATGCCATCGGGCATGTGCTCGACTTCACCTGCGAGATGAAGGCCCAGGGCCAGCCGGAGTCGGTGTACGGCACGCTGCCCGAGTCGGTGAGTCCGCAGCAGGGGACCGGCTGCGAGCTCGGCGGTCTCGGCGGCTACCAGCACCAGGGCGTGCGCGCGGAGCTGCGCTACCTGCCGACGACGAAGCTCGAGCTGAACGCGAACGCTTACTACTACCGGCAGAGCGATGATCCGCCGCTGCAGGCGCTGCTCACGCCGTACGGCGGTCCGGCCGACATCCTCGATGACCTCTACGATGAGGGCGTCGTCTATCCGAAGTTCGGCATGAACTACACCGGCAATACCCACTTCGTCTCGCCGAGTCCCTGGGACAATTACGCGACGGACGGTGACATCGTCACCGGCCAGCAGAACAATCCCACGCAGACGCTCGACGAATACGGCTCATCCGCCACGGTGGACTACGACATCACGGACAGCTTGCACCTGAAGTACATCTGGTCCTACCGCACGTACACGGCGAACTGGAGCGCCGACAGCGACCTCACGCCCTTCGCGCTCACTCAGGACGTCTACCTGCAGGAGCACACGCAGTTCACGAACGAGATGCGCCTCACGGGCAACCTCTTCGACCACCGCCTCGAGTACACGGTCGGCGGCTTCTTCTACGACGCGCACGAGGTGGAGAACAGCGCGAGCCAGTTCGACGCCTTCGCGTACCTCGGCATCCTGCCGCCCTTCGAGAACATTCAAGGATTCTCGACCAACAACCAGTCGGGCTACGTGCATCTCGACTATCACTTCACCGACAAATGGTCCGTCTCGGGCGGATGGCGCTTCACCTCCCAGTACCAGACGGAGAAGTTCGCTCACGACACGAACTCGGCGGCGACGACCATCGTTCTGCCGGAGCCCGTCGTCGAGTCCGGCAGCCGCGGGCTGTGGAGCGGCAGCATCAACTACCAGCTGACGCCGAACGTCTTCCTCTACGCGGAGAGCGCGAACGGATTTACGCTGCCGGGATTCAATGCGCGCATCGAGACCATCGGCCAGGCCGAGGAGCCCGTGCCCGGCCAGTACGCGATCAACTACGAGATCGGCGCCAAGACCGACTGGCTCGACCACACGCTGCGGGTGAACGGGGCGTTGTTCTACGAGGACTACAAGTCGTACCTCAATCTCGAGCTCGGCACGCAGTGCACGCCGGCCGCGAGTCTCAACCCCGGCACGCCGGTCTTCGGGCTGCCGGAGGGCGGAGACTGTCCCGCCGGAACGCCGCTCGCCGGCATGCCCGGCTTCTCGCCGTGGTTCTACTACACCGGTATCCCGGCCTACATGCCGGGTGCGGAGCTCGAGGCCTATGCGGAGCCGATCGAGCGGCTGCTGTTGAATTTCACCGGCGGCTGGGAGGAGTTCCACAGCAAGATCAGTGACGTCTCGAATCCGGGGTACATCAACCCCTCGGTGCGCCTGCAGCCGGAGTGGGACGCGAGCGGCGGTGTCCAATACGCGTTCATGCTGCCGAACAACTCGACGCTGACGCCCCGGCTCGATTGGCGCTACCAGGGCTACATCACGAACGGGCCGGAGGACACCTACCAGATCTCGCAGTGGCGGGTCCCGGGGTACAGTCTGTTCAATGCCGCGCTGGTCTATCAGCCGAACGCCGCTCGCTGGAGCGTCGCGTTCCGCGTGCAGAACTTGTTCAACAAGTTCTACTGGGAGCAGCTCGGGGCCCCGACGACTCAAATCAACAGCGCCCTGCCGCCGACGGCGAGCAATCTCGAGCAGTCAGTGGGCCAGGTCGGCACGCCTGGATTGCCGCGGGAGTGGATGCTGACGTTCCACATGAGCTTCTGAGGCATCACGGCGGGCGCGGTGGAAGCGGGGACGCTGCAGCGTCCTGGGCGGCCGCGTGCTGGTCACCGGGTCGCCCGCAGGCGAAGCGGCCCGCGGACCGGCCGGCACGCGCTTCCTCGTGCTCCGCCCGCTTGGCGTTGAGCTATCATCACTCGGCCGGCCGGCGCTTGAGGCCGGCCACCGCCGCCCTTGCCGGGGCCGCTCGCAGGAGAATCGCCATGTCATCCGTGGACTTCAGAGGCCATCCGCTGTTTCCCCCGGGATTCAACAGTCCGACGCGATTCGAGGCGGACGTGTTCGACTGCGAGGTGTGGGGACAGATCCCCTCGGACATCGAGGGGAACTTCTATCGCATGCAGTGCGACTTCGAGTACCGGCCGCCCATGAACGAGTGGATGACCGGGTTCAACGGGGACGGCCACATCAGCCGCTTCCGCATCAAGGACGGCCACGTCGATTACCGCGGCCGATACGTGAAGACCGCGCGCATCATGGCCGAGCGGCACGCGCGCCGGCGCCTGTTCGGCGTGTACCGCAACCGCTTCACGGACGATCCGAGCGTCGCTGGGATCAACCGCTCGGCCGCCAACACGCACATGTACTGGCACGGCGGCAAGCTCTACACGCTGAAGGAGGACTCCCTGCCCTTCATCGTCGATCCACAATCGCTGCAGACGCTCGGGGACTGGGACTTCGACGGCGAGTGGGCCTCGCAGACCATGTCGGCCCATCCAAAGATCGATCCGGTGACGGGCGAGATGATCGCGTACGGCTACATGGCGAAGGGCTACCTCACCAAGGACGTCTCGGCCTGCGTCGTGAGCCCCGAGGGCAAGGTGACCCGGCAGTGGTGGTTCGAGGCGCCCTACCTCGGGATCATGCACGATCAGGCGATCACGCAGAAGCACATCCTCATTCCGCTCGTCGCGCGCACGACGAGTCTCGAGCGCCTGAAGAAGGGGCTGCCGATGTGGGATTGGGACGGAGACCTGCCCACGATGGTCGCCGTGATCCCGCGCGACGGCGACTCGAAGGACGTCCGCTGGTTCCGCGGGCCGGCGCGCAATACCCTTCACTTCCTCAACGCGACCGATCGCGGCCACAAGATCACGATGGAGCTGCCCACCTCGAGCGGGGAGCGCGATCCCTCGCAGATCCGCCGCTGGACGTTCAACCTCAACTCCAAGAAGGACACCTTCGAGGAGGAGGTCGTCTCGACGACACCCGGATTCCTGCCGCGGATGGACGATCGCTACCTCTCGCTCGATTACCGCTACGCGTTCCTCAGCAGCCACGATCCGAGCATCGCTCCCGATGTGCGGCGCGCCCCGGCGCTCGCGCAGATGGGGCGGTTCCTGTCGAACGTGCTGCAGCGGCTCGACGTGCGCACCGGCGAGATCAAGCAGTGCCCGGTCGACACCGTCGTCAGCCTGCAGGAGGCGATGTTCATCCCGCGGAAGAACTCGACGGCCGAGGGCGACGGCTACGTGGTGGCCATCGCGAGCAATTACGAGTCCACCTCCTCGGACCTCGTGATCGCCGACGCGCAGCGCATGGAGGAGGGGGTCGTCGCGACCGTGAAGCTGCCCTTCAGGCTGAGAAGCGGCACGCACGGCAACTGGTACCCGCAGTCGGTTCTGCCGCCGGTCCGGGACGAGTTTGGAGAATCGCTGTGAGCGCGGAGCGCCTCGAGCCGCTTCGGTCCGGGGAGCCGGCGACGCCCGATCGCCCAGTGCTCGACCGCCGCGCCTTCCTCGCCGGCGTGGGGGTCGCTGCGGGGACGGCGCTCGCCGCGGCGGTCCTTCCCCTCGGCACCCCGCGGGCCGCATCCATTGATCTGGCAACCGCCGCGCCTGTCGTCGCACCGGCGCCGCAGGACGGGCCGAGTGCCTCGGCGTCCCTCGATGTCGCGGCGGGCCCCGGACCGGATGACTCGTGGCACATCGACGACATGTGGGGTCACTGGCCGCGGTACGCGCATCCCATCCCGCATGCCGCCGGGCCACCGTCGGGCGCGATGGGGGATCGGATCGATCCGGTCGATCGCCTGCTCGTCATCTGAATCTGGGGCTCGCGCCCGTCGAGCGAGCGCGGTCGGCTCGGTGCAAGGGGGATCCATGCGACAGCAGTTCGCGGCGAGGCTCGTGACGTGGGCCGCGGCGATGTGCGCCGCGATTCCGAGCGCCGGCACGGTCGGCGCTGCGGCCGCCGATGCGGGCGGCCCCGGCGCCGCCCCCGCGAGCGCGACCATCGAGGCGCGGCTCGACCGGCTCGACGCCGAGATCACGGCGGGTGAGGACGTCCTCGCGATCGAGAAGCTGCAGCGCGCGTACGGCTACTACGTCGACAAGGGAATGTGGGAAGACGTGGCCGACCTGTTCACCTCCGATGCAGTGGCGAATTATCCCGCCGGGGTCTTCATCGGCTGGAACAGCATCCGCGAGCACCTGTACCTCAACGTCGGAGGCCGCCAGCTCGGGCAGCTCGGCCTTGGCAACGGGCGCATCTACAACCACATGAACATCCAGCCCGTGATCCATCTCGATCCGGGCGGCAAGACGGCGCGGGGCCGCTGGCGCGCGCTCGCGATGTTCGGCAACGATCCGGGCTTTGCCGTGTGGGCCGA
Source organism: Gammaproteobacteria bacterium (assembly GCA_030040575.1). GTDB lineage: Bacteria > Pseudomonadota > Gammaproteobacteria > Steroidobacterales > Steroidobacteraceae > JASHUC01. The sequence continues at coordinate 135 of JASHTK010000301.1, read as the reverse complement.
GGGGATCTACGAGATCCGCTACCGCAAGGAGCACGGCGTCTGGAAGATCCAGAAGCTCGACTACTACGATGGCTTCGGTGCCCCGTACCAGACCGGCTGGGGTGCGGGGGCGCGGCCCGGTGCGCCGGCGCCCGG
>JASHTK010000300.1 GCA_030040575.1 Gammaproteobacteria bacterium | reverse complement strand
CAGAACCTCGTCGGCGGCGTGGACGGCTATCTCGGATCCAGCACGGCGCCGACCACTCCCACGCAGGGCGTTCCCGACCCGACCGGACAGGGCGCTTTGCGCTTCACCAACGGGTACCCCGATGGCCACGGCCAGAACGGCGTGATCCTCTCCGGGTGGACCTTCCCGACGAACCAGGGCATTCAGATTCAGTTTGAGACGGTGACGTATCGAGGCGACTCGGGCGGCAACGGCTCGGGCTGCCCGTCCGGCTCGACCGCGAGCAACGGCCAGTGCGTCGGCACGACGACGATCGCGGCCACCGCGACCTACACCTGCCCGAGCGGCTACACCCAATCCGGGTCGGGATCCAGCACGACCTGCTCGGAAGTGGTGACTGCGTCTCCTACCAAGAGCGGCAACAAATACACTTGCCCTTCGGGCTACAGTCCGACCACGGGCGTCACGAAGACGACGACCTGCACCGAGACGACCTCGATCGCCCCGACGGTGACCTACAGCTGCGCGAGCGGCTACACGCTCTCGGGCTCCAATTGCACCCAGCCCACCGTCGTGCTCGCCACGGACCCGCACCAGAACGATGGGGCGGACGGCATCAGCTTCTTCCTGATGGACGGCAGCCAGCCCGTCAGCTTCAACGACGGCGCGGTCGGCAATTACGGCTCCTGGGGCGGCAGCCTCGGTTACAGCTGCTCCAACAGCAACACCCCCTACAACGGCCTGGTCGGGGCCTACATGGGCCTCGGCATCGATGAGTACGGCAACTTCCTCAACGGCACGCAGAACACCCTCGACGTCACCGACGCGCAGGGGCTCGGCGACAACACGGCCTCCGGCGGCGGCCAGTGGGCGAACCGCATCGGCATGCGCGGCGCCGGCAACGTCTCCTGGTACTGGCTCAACGCCAACTATCCGACGTACTACCCCTCGTCGCTGACGCAAACACAGCAATACGCGGCCGTGCAGAATACCTGCGAGACCGGCACCCTCTGGAACTACTCCAATACGTCGAAGCCGACGAACACCGGCGCGACCACCAGCGGCGGCGGGCCGGTGCTCTACGACTACGTCGCGATTCCGAATGCCTGGGAGGTGCTGCCCGCGGGCCCGTCCGGAGTGCAGATCGCGAGCGAGACGGCTCAGACGCGCACGCTCTGTGCCGCGAACGCGACCTCCGACAACGGCTGCGTGATGCCGATCGTCTACAACCTCACCATCACGCCCGCCGGCTTGTTGAGCCTCAGCTTCGCCGTCAATGGCGGTGCGACGCAGCAGGTCATCAAGGACCAGAGCATTACCGCGTCCAACGGCCCGCTGCCCGACAACTTCCGCTTCGGCTTCGCCGGCTCGACGGGCGGTGACACGAACATTCACTAGGTCCTGTGCTTCCAGGCGCAGCCGAGCAGCCTCTCCGAGGGCTCGGCCGGCGTGAACCAGCAACCCTCCGCGAAGATCGAGAGCGGCACGGGCGCGTTCGCCTACTTCACGTACTACGACCCGGCTAACTGGACCGGACGGGTCACGGCGAACCAGCTAAACGCCGTCACGACGGGCGGTGTCACGACTCTCGAGGTGGCGAGCACGCCCACCTGGGACGCCTCCTGCGTCCTCACCGGAGGAACGTGCGCGAGCACGGGCGCGAGCGACACGGCGGAAGCGCCGACGAGCCGCACCATTCTCAGCTGGAACGGCACTGAAGGAAGCCCCTTCGAGTGGGCCGATCTCACGACCACCGAGCAAGCCGCGATCGACTCGGGGGATGTCTCGGGCGAGACCGAGCCGGGATATCGCGTCGCGTTCCTGCGCGGCGACCGAACCAACGAGCTCAATTCCTCGGGGACCTGTCCGGCGGCGGGGCTGAGCCCCGCTCAGACGTGCTACCGCGAGCGCGACGGCGTGCTCGGCGACATCGTCGACTCCAGCCCGAGCTGGGTCGGACCGCCTGCGTCGCCCTATACCGCCACCTGGACGGACAACCTCTACCCGACCACCACGATGCCGGAGGACGCGACGAGCGCGCAGACCTACGCGCAGTACACGACGGCGGATGAGACGCGCGAGAACGTCGTCTACGTCGGCGCGAATGACGGGCTGCTCCACGGCTTTCGCAGCGGTGCCTTCAACGCCGATGGCAGCTACAACGCGTCGGCGCCGAACGACGGCTACGAGGTGCTCGCCTACATGCCGGGCGCCGCGATCCAGGGTGCGCTCCTCAACGCCGGCGGCGCATGCTCGCCCGGCGGGTATAACTCCGGCACCTCGGTCGTCGATACGATCCACGGGACCAATCCGGCGAACTGCGACGCCGTCACCCCCAACCTCGATTACTCGAACCCGCAGTACGGCCACAACTTCTACGTCGATGCGACGCCCGGCACGGGTGACCTCTTCTACAACGGAACGTGGCACACCTGGCTGGTCGGCGGGCTCGGGGCGGGAGGCGCCGTCCTCTACGCGCTCGATGTGAGCGACCCCGCGAACTTCGCCGAGAGCAACGCCGCGAGTCTCGTGATGGGCGAGTGGAACCCCTCGTCCGTCACGTGCCCGACCGGCGAGGGAGGCGCGAGCTGCGGCGAGAATCTCGGCAGCACCTACGGCACTCCGCAGATTCGCCGGCTGCACAACGGCACCTGGGGCGTGATCTTCGGCAACGGCTTCGGCAGCGCGTCCGGAGATGCCGGAATTTTCATCCTGACCATCTCTCCGAGCGCAACGGTCACGGACGGTGTCCCTCAAGGGATGACGCTCTACTACCTCAGCACCGGCACGGCGGGCACGGGCAACGGCATCGCCTATGTGACGCCCGCCGACTTGGACGGCGATCACATCACGGATTACGTGTACGCCGGTGACCTGAACGGCAACGTGTGGCGCTTCGACCTCACGAGCAACAATCCCGCGAATTGGGGCATCAAGCGGTGTTTGGATGCGGCATGCGAGACCACGTCCACCGCACCGCTCTTCACGACCCCATCGGGCCAGCCCATCACGACGCAGCTCGTCGTGGCCTCCGGAGCGACGCCTGCGGGCGCGCAGACTCTGATGATCGCGTTCGGGACCGGCCAGAAGTTCCCGTTCACGAACACCGGCTCCACGTCGTTTGCGACCGGGACACAGGCGCTGTACGGCATCTGGGACTGGGCCATGGCGAACTGGAACTCGAAGTCGACCACGCAATACGCCGCCCTGGCGCCGACGAGCACGGGCCTCTCGTCGTACACGCTCACCTACGCCAACCTTCAGGAGCAGCAGTTCACCGTCAACACGAGCGGCTGCACCTCCGGCACCTCGGGCACCTCCAGCACCTCGAGCTGCGGCGATCGGGACATCGCGGCGAACGCCGTGGTGTGCTGGCAGGGCAGCTCCGCCTGCTCGGGGACGAACAACCAATTCGGCTGGTATGTCGATCTGCCGGGGACGGGCAGCACGGGCACCGAAGCGGCGACGCAGCTTCCCGAGCAGATCGTGTTCAATCCGGAGCTGGTGGACGGGGCGTTCGTCGTGAACTCGACGATCCCACCGTCCAATACGCTGCTCTCGTGCACCACGGCCGCGCAGACGGGATACACTTACGCGCTGCAGGTGCTGAGCGGCGGAGCGCTGAACAACTTCTTCCCGCTTTACAATGACTACATCGCGGCGGGTGTCGCGACCAACGCGACCGGCACATCGTTCCCGGTCCAGACGGCGAACGGAGAGAACTGGCTCGTGTTCCAGACGTACCAGCCGGGCGCGACGCCCCCGTCGCCCCTCGAGATCAGCCCGGCCTCCAATTCAACCGGGCATCGCATCACCTGGACCGAGCTGCGCTAGAGGGCTTGAGATTATGACAACTCGAGGAGTGCGTCGGAGGGTTCGCTCGGCGGGCTTCACGCTCACGGAGCTCATCATCGTCATGGTCGTCGTCGCGATTCTGATGGCGATCGCGGTGCCGATGTACGAGCAGCAGGTCGAGCAGTCGCGCCGGACCGAGGCGACGAACGCCGTCCTCGAGCTCGCGAGCCGCGAGGAGAAGTATTTCAGCGTCAACAACAGCTACAGCACGGAGCCGGTTCAGCTCGGCTACTCGGCGGATGCCGCAGCGTTCCCGCAGTCGACCGGCACGTACTACCAGATCACGGTGGACGTGCCGAACCCGAACTGGGATGGCGGCGGCCCGAGCTACATCATCACCGCGACGCCCGCCGCGGGGAGCCCGCAGCTCAACGATACGACGTGCCAGAGCTTCAGCGTCACGCAGACCGGCGTTCAGTCTGCCACGAACTCGGCAGGCGACAGCACCACGACGACTTGCTGGCAGCAGTAATCTCGTCACCCCGCGCCTTGCGCGCGGATCAGGGCACGCGAGCGCGCGCGGCGCGGTCGAACAGCTCCGCCTTCAGCCGGAAATCCGCCGAGACATCCTCATCTCCGTAGCCCCGCTCGATGAGCTCGGCGTACTCGCCGAGCATCCGCTCGACGACGGGAAGCGCCACTCCGAAGCGCGCCGCCATGTCGCGGCAGATTCCGAGATCCTTCGCGTGCAGCCGGACGCGAAATCCGGCGGGGTAGCTGCCGCGAACCATGTTCGGCGCGCGGTGCACGAAGTACCAGCTCGAGCCTGCGCCCTGCCCCAGGGTCTCGACGAGCCTCTCGAGGGGCAGGCGATGCGCGCGCGCGAAGGCCATCGCCTCCGCGATGGCCTCGATGATGCCGGCGCACATGATCTGATTGGTCGCTTTGGCCGCCTGTCCGCTGCCGCTCTCACCGAAGTACCGGATGGTGCGGCCGAGCGCGCCGAGCACGGGCCGGGCGCGCTCGAATGCGCCGGCATCGCCGCCCGCCATGATCGCGAGCGTGCCGTCGCGCGCTCCCTCGACGCCGCCGCTCACCGGGCAGTCGAGGAAAGCCGCGCCGACCGAACGCAGTTGGGCCTCGGCCGAGCGCGCGGTCTCGGCGCTCACGGTTGAGCAGTCGATCACCAGGGAGCCCGGCCGCAGCGCAGCGGCGATCGCCTGCACCATGCCGAGCACATCGGAGTCGGCGGAGAGGCAGAGGACCACGGCGCCGCAGCTCGCAACGAGCTCCGCGGGAGACTCGGCCGCCGGGCAGCCGAGCTCGGCAGCGAGCGCGCGTGCCTTCTCCGTCGTGCGGTTCCAGACGCCGGCGAGCAGTCCCGCCCGGTGGAGATTTCGCGCCATGGGTGCCCCCATGGCGCCAAGACCGATGAAGCCGGTACGCATGGGTCGGGCGGCCTGCCGAGGCGGCGCGGCGGGTTGCCGCGGGCCGTCAATGTACTCGGGTCGGAAGGCGGGTGCGCTTACTGCGAGGAGCTCGAGCCGCAGAGGTTCTGCACGTCGAGCTCGGCTTGCACCCGCTCCTGCTCCGCTTCGTCGTCCGACATGTACTGGCGGTTGCCGTTCGCGTCCGTGGTGTAGATGCGCCGCGCGTGGATCGCCTTGTCGTAGCGGTCCTGCGCCTCCTTGCACTGCTCGGCGCGCACGTCGGACTCGTCCTGCTTGACCTTGCGCTCCGCCTCTTCCTTGTTGAGATCCGTCGCGATCTGCTTGTCCGATGTGTCGAGCTGCTTCTGATCGGCCGGCGGATTCGAGGCGTCGTTGGCCTCGTCGTTCCCCTTGATGAGGACCGCTCCCGGCACCGGCCGGTCGCTGTAGTGCACGACTCCCTGAGGATCCGTCCACTTCCAGACATCGTCGGCGTACGCAGCCGCCACGAGGCCCGTGGCGAGCAGCAAGGCGGCGATCGCTGAATATCGGCGCATCGAGAACAGCCTCTCTGGCGATGCCCTGGATTTCCCGTGGGACCGCGCGGCTCCGCGGGAGGGCGGGTTGCAGCACGTCCCCGCCCATTATGCGGTCGACCGTAACCGGGACCCTTGAAGTCCGTCACAGTCGCCCGAGACCCGGGTGGGCGACCCCGGGAGACGCCTCTTGAGAGGCCTCAAGGGGCCTGCCGGCGGGCCTGCGAGCCGGGCGCCCGTCGCCGCACGCCCGTCGCCGCACGCCCGCTGCACCGCCACAGGCTCGCCGAGCGCAGCCGCCCCGGGGGTCTCTCCAGGGTGTGTTCGCCCGGGAATGCAGCGTTTCGATTCATTCGCGAAGGCCCCGTCCCCTGACGCAGGCCGGCCGCGTGCGTATGCTTGGAACTCGAGCGCTTGACGTGAGGCCGCCATGGACCCGTTTCGCATCGACGAGATCGCCCGCCGCCTGCTCGAGAGCCTGCCGCCCGCCCTGCGCAGCGTGCAGCAGGATCTCGAGTCCAACTTCCGCGCGGTGCTGCGCGCGACCCTCGGCAAGCTCGATCTGGTCACGCGGGAGGAGTTCGACGCTCAGACCAAGGTGCTCGAGCGCACGCGCGCCAAGGCAGACGCCCTGGAGGCGCGTGTCGCAGAGCTCGAGAAGAGCCTGTCCGGGCCGCCGGGTGAGGCCGCCGGCTCGGGCTCGGGCGGTGGTGGTGGTGCGGCCTCGCCTGGCGCGGGGCCCGCGTCGCGCTAGCGCCGCATCCGCGGCGCGCCCGGATGCCTCGCGCCGAGTCGGGGCATGCAGGTCGCAACCACTCTGTGCCGCGGGCAACTCGGGCTACGCGCCCCGCTCGTCCAGGTCGAGGTGAACCTCGGGGCGGGCCTGCCCTCGTTCTCGATCGTCGGGTTGCCCGCCGCGGCGGTTCGGGAGAGCCGGGAGCGCGTCCGCGCCGCCCTCCAGAATTGCGGCTTCGAGTTTCCGGCCGGCCGGATCACGGTCAACCTCGCTCCGGCCGACCTGCCGAAGGAGGGCGGACGGTTCGATCTGCCGATTGCGCTCGGCATCCTGCTCGCCTCCGGCCAGGTGCGGCGCGAGGCCGCGGCAGGGCCGGATCTCGCGGCGCGTGAGTTCTACGGCGAGCTGAGCCTCAGCGGGGCGCTGAAGCCGATCAAGGGACTGCTCCTCGCGGCCGCCCATGCGGCGCGCGCGCGGCACGAGATTCTCGTGCCGCGCTCGAATCTGAGCGAGGCTTGCATCGCCGCGAGCGCGGACGCCGTGCTCGCCGCCGACCACCTCCTCGAAGCCTGCGCCTACCTGCAGGGCGGGCGGCACGAGCGCCCTCGCGCCACGAATCCTCTTGCGCTCCCGCGCACCGCGAGCCCCGTGTCAGCCGCGCCGCCCTCGGCCGCTTCGGGTCTCGAAGAGGTTTGCGGCCAGCATCACGCGAAGCGCGCCCTGATCGTCGCCGCCGCCGGATCGCACAGCCTGCTGCTGTTCGGACCGCCCGGCTCGGGCAAGAGCCTGCTCGCGGGAGCGTTGCCGGGCTTGCTGCCGCCGCTCATGCGCGCCGAGGCGCTCCAGGTCGCGATGATTGCCTCGGTCAGCGCCTCGGGCTTCGACCCGAGCGCCTTCGGCCGGCGACCGTTCCGCTCGCCGCACCACACGGCCTCCGCCTCGGCGATCGTCGGCGGCGGGCCGCAGGCGCGGCCGGGCGAGGTGAGTCTCGCGCACCATGGCGTGCTGTTCCTCGATGAGCTGCCGGAGTTCGACCGGCGCGTGCTCGAGGCGCTGCGAGAGCCGCTCGAGAGCGGGGTGGTCGCCGTGTCGCGAGCGGGCATGCAGGCGCGGTACCCGGCCGCGTTCCAGCTCGTTGCGGCGATGAATCCCTGTCCCTGCGGCTATCTCGGGGATGCCTCGACCGCATGCCGATGCACGCCGGCGCAGCTGCAGCGATACCGGGCGAGGATCTCGGGTCCGCTGCTCGACCGCATCGACCTGCACGTCGGGATCGAGCGCGTGCCGCCCGGCGAGATCCTGGCGCACGGACGAGCCGTCGAGACGAGCGACGCGGCCGCTCAGGTCGCGCGCGCTCGGGCGCGACAGCTCGCCCGCGCCGGCAAGCTCAACCGTGCGCTCACCGCCGCGGAGCTGCGCGCTTGCGCCTGCCTGACGGCGCCTGCGCGATCGTTGCTCGAGGAAGCGTTCGAGCGCTTGCGGCTCACGGCACGCTCGTATCACCGGCTGCTGCGCGTCGCGCTCACGATCGCCGATCTGGCGGAGAGCCACCTGATCGAGCCCGGGCACGTCGCCGAGGCGGTGCAGCTGCGCCGCGGTCTATAGCGCCGCGTCCGCCGTCTCGGGCACCCGCCCGAAGCGCCGCTGCCGGCGGGCGTAGTCGCTCAGCGCCTGGTGCAAGCCGTCCGCGTCGAAGTCCGGCCACAGGCAGTCGGTGAAGTACAGCTCGGCGTACGCGCATTCCCACAGCAGGAAGTCGCTGAGGCGCTTCTCACCGCCGGTGCGGATGAGCAGGTCGACGCCCTCGGTCGCGAGAGCGGAGTGATTCACCTCGTCCATCCGCTGCAGGAACTGCCTCTCCTCGCCGCCCGCGCCCGCGAGCCCGCTCCGGGCCGCCTGCAGGATGCTGTGGCGGGCCGAGTAGTCGATGGCGATGCGGAGGTTCAGCCGCGAGCCCTCCGCGGTCATGCGCTCGCAGTGCTCGATCGCGCGCAGCAGGTCCGGGCTCAGCCGGTCGCGGCGCCCGATGACGTTCACGCGGACCAGGCTCTCCGCGCAATGGCCCGTCTCCGTGAGCAGGGATCTCCTCAGCAGGCGCAGCAGCGCGGCGACCTCGCCCGGCGGCCGTCCCCAGTTGTCGCAGGAGAAGGCATACAGCGTGAGCGTCGCGATGTCCGCGAGGGCGGCCGCCTCGACGATGCGGCGCACCGCCTTCGCGCCCTGCACGTGGCCTGCCGTGCGGGGCAGTCCGCGTCGCGCCGCCCAGCGGCCGTTGCCGTCCATGATGATCGCGACGTGCATGCTTGCGGTCACTCGCGGCGCATCGCCTTGATGACGGCCTCGACGTGCGAGAGGTAGCGATTGAGCGCGCGGCGGCCGGCGCTCGTCAGGCGATACTCGGACCTCGGGCGGCGACCCGCGAAGGTCTTGCGGCAGCTGATGTAGCCCGCGTCCTCGAGCTTGCGCGCGTGCGCGCTCAGGTTGCCGTCGGTCACCGCGAACAGCGCCTTCAGGTCGTTGAAGCTGAGCGGCTCGCTCACGGCGAGCGCGCTCAGGATCCCGAGCCGCACCCGCCCGTAGACGAGCCTGTCGAACTCCGCATCCTCCGCGTCCCGGGCGAGCGCCGGGGCGGCCGGCTTCAGGCCGCGCGCGAAGGAATCCTGCCGCTTGCGCTCGCTCGCTCTAGTGCTCACGGCCGGCCCGCTCGCGTCTGGATCGCCCGATGATGATGCCGAAGGCGAGATGCAGCCCGCCGAATCCGGCCCCGAGGAACAGGTTCGAGTATCTCGGGGAGAGCACGAGCGCCGCGATGCCGAGCGCGACGAACAGCGCGCCCATGACACCGACGGGGCGCACGGTCATGGTGCTCGCGGCGGCTACGCTGCATCCGTAGAGCAGCAGCCACATGCCTGGAATCATGTCGACGGCATGGTGGTGCCACAGGGCGAAGGTGATGACCGCTCCGGCGAAGAGCGACGGTGAGAGGCACAGCAGGAACTTCCGCGCCGGCCCACGATAGAGCGGAGCGCCGGTGGTGACGGCCTGGTGGACCATCAGCGCGGTGCCGAAAACGAACGCCGCGACGCCGGCCGCGAGCCAGATGTCGAACCAGTGCGGCGCGAGCCGCGGATCGGCCGCGAGCAGCGCGGCGAGCAAACCGACCGCGCCCATGGCGACCCCGGCCGAGCCCGGCACGGCGAGCACCCCGGCCGCCTCGATGGAGGCGCGGATGTACTGCAGGGTGCCGAGCGCGTGCGTGTCGAGCGCGACGGTATTGCCGCCCGAGCCCTTGCGCCGCGCGCTCGCCTTGTCCATGCCGGCGACTGTAGGCAGGGGTCGTTACAGCGTCAAGTTCTCTGCATTACAAAGTGCCGAACGCGTCTCACGGCGGCGCCAGTCGATCGCGGCGGCAGCTCAGTGCTTGACGAGGCCCACCATGTAGTCCACGGCCTGCCGGATCACGGGGTCCGGAATGTCGGGACGGCCGCCCTTCGCGGGCATGACGTGGCCCTCGCTCTGGAACCCGTTGAGCGCGTGCTGGTACAGCGTCGGCTTGCCCTCGGCAATGCGGGGTCCCCACGCCGCGGCATCCCCGGCCTTCGGCGCGCCGGCGATGCCCTGTCCATGGCAGGCGGAGCACACCTGCTCGAAGGTCTCCCGGCCGTTCTTCGGGATCGGCAGCGCGTTCCCGGCCGAGGCGGTGGGGTTCGTCTCGACGATGGCGAGCGCTGCGTTGTTCTGCCCGGCGATGGCTTCCCGGGAGAACGGCTCGATGCGCTGCTCGACGGCTGCGAGGTATTGAGGCTCGGTGTAGACCTCCTGATCCTGGGTCTGTCCGGCGACGATCCGCGCGAGGGCGAACAGCACCACGGCGATCGCCACGAGCAGGCCGATCACCATGCTGAAAACATCGACGAAGTGCGTGTCCTGCTTGCTCACGGCCGGCTCGAGCGCCATCCCGGATCGGGAGCGGCGCAGTATAGCGGTTCGATGCGTCCGCCCGAAAGGTGACCGATGTCAGCGCAGGCGATCATCGGATGAGACCCGAATACACCCGCGAGAGTTGGCGCGCCCGGCGGGATTCGAACCCACGACCCCTAGCTTCGGAGGCTAGTA
>JASHTK010000299.1 GCA_030040575.1 Gammaproteobacteria bacterium | reverse complement strand
CCGCTCACCGGCTGCGGCAGCGCGCGCGCGCGGCGCACGGGAAGCGCCTGCCAGACGGTGCGATGGTCGAGCGAGGCGTCGACGAGCAGGAGCAGCATCGTGACGGCGATCAGGCACCATCCCGCGGTCCCGATGCTGACCGACGCGACGGTCTGCATGCGGCTGTACGCGACGCACGCCCCGAGGAGGTAGACCTCGATCATCGTCCACGGCCTCAAGGTGAGCGCCCAGCGGTAGAGCCGGCCGAGCACGGCGTGCCAAGCGCCGCCGTCCCGCCCGGGACGGCGCAGCCGCAAGCCGGCGAGCACGCACGTGAGCAGCGCCAGGTACAGCCACGGCACGACGATGCTGAATGCGGCGACGAGCACCGCGAGCGAGGGGAAGCCGCCGACCCAGAGCGCCTGCACGCCGCTCGCGAGCCCGCTGCGCCGCACCGCCCCGTCCGCCGTCACGACCATCAAGGGCTCGAGGCAGGTCGGCAGCCACACGAGCAGGGCGGCGGCGGCGAAGGCGAGCGAGGCGTCGAGGACCCACGAATCGGGGCGCGCGAGCGCCCTGCGGCAGCGCCGGCATTCGGCACGGAAGCCGTGCGGCACGCGGGCGAGGTGCTGCCAGAGCCCGCAGTCCGGGCACGCAACGACCTCTTGCGCGCCCTCATCCGGGCTCGGCAGCCGCGGGGCTCGGTCGGCTCCTCTCATCTGCTGTCGATCGCCTCGTGCGAACCGGAGCATCCGCTCTTTAGGGAGCGAAGCATACCCGGGTTTGGCTCGCGGCAGCGCCGCCCGAGCGCTCGCCCGAGTGGAACGGACCTTGCTGCCCCGGTACGATCGGCCGGCTAAGGAGGCCTGCCCGGTCATGCGATGGTTGCTTCTCGCTGCACTGTCGTGCGTGGCCGCCGTGCCCTCGCTCGCGGGCACGCCCGATTACGGACCGAATCTCGAGGGCTACGACTACCCCTATCCGGTCCGCTTCTTTCGCTTCCGCACCGAGTCGCAGAGCTACTCGATGGCCTACATGGATGTGGCGGCCGAGGCCGCGGCGCCCGGCGCCGGCCGCACCGTGGTGCTGCTGCACGGGGAGAGCTTCTGCGGCGCGAGCTGGGGGGCGACCATCGCGCGGCTGCACGCGGCCGGCTTCCGGGTGGTCGTGCCCGACCAGCTCGGCTTCTGCAAGTCATCGAAGCCGGTCAACTATCAATACAGCTTCGAGCAGCTCGCGGTGAACACGCGCCGGCTGCTCGATGAGCTGAAGGCGGGCCGCATCATCCTGGTCGGACACGCCCTGGGCGGGATGCTCGCGGCGCGCTACGCGCTCATGTTCCCGCAGGAGGTCACCGAGCTCGTGCTCGTCGATCCGCTCGGGCTTGCGGACTGGAGGGCGGAGGGGGTGCTCTACCTCACGCTCGATGAGCGCTACGCCCTCGAGCTCGAGGAGACGGCCGAGCGCATTCGCCGCGACGAGCGCGCGAGCTATTACGCGGGGCGCTGGCAGCCCTCATACGACATCTCGGTGCGGCTGCTCGCCTCGCTCTACACCGGCAGCGGGCGCGAGCGCTACGCCTGGAATCAGGCGCTCATCTCCGACATGATCTTCACCCAGCCGGTCCTCTACGAGCTCGGTCGCCTCGCGATGCCGACCGTGCTCCTCGTCGGCTCGCTCGACCGCGCGGACCCGTTCCTCGATACCGCCCCGCAGCAGGCAGCGGGGCGGCTCGGCGACTATCCCGAGCTCGCCCGCCGCGCGGTCGAGCGCATCCCGGATGCGAGGCTCATCGAGCTCGACGGGGTCGGGCACGTGCCGCAGATCGAGGCGCCCGACCGCTTCAACGAGGCCTTGCTGCGAGCGATCGAGCATCCTCCCGAGGCTCACCGCTCCCGCCCGCGTCCGTGACGCCAAGGCGCCTCTGCAGCAGCGGACTCGTCGTCGTGTACTGCAAGTGCACCTTCTCCCCGGGATTGAGGTACGCGCGCACGGCGAACGCGGCGAGCGCCGCCTCGTGGAACCCGGAGAGGATGAGCTTTTTCTTGCCCGGATACTCGTTGATGTCGCCGACGGCGAAGATCCCGGGCACGCTCGTCTGGAAGCCTGCGGTGTCGACCACGACGGTGCGGCGGTGCAGCTCGAGGCCCCAGTCGGCGATCGGGCCGAGCTTCGGGTGCAGGCCCCAGAAGACGAGCAGCTGATCGAGGGACACCGTGCGCGTCACCCCGTCGCGGGCGAGGACGCGAACCGCCCGCAGCGCGCCGTCCTGCTCGATGAGGGACTGCACCTGTCCTTCGATGTGGTCGAGCCGTCCCTCGTCCCGCAGCGCGCGCATGCGCTCGACGGAGGCCGGGGCGGCCCGAAACTCGCTGCGCCGGTGGATGAGCACGATGCTGTGGGCCTTCTCGATGAGCTCGAGCGTCCAGTCGAGCGCGGAGTCTCCGCCGCCGAGGATCACGAGGTCCTTGCCGGCGAGCTGCGCGGCGTCCCGCACCCGGTAGTGGATCGAGACGCCCTCGTGCCGGTCCGCCCCCTCGAGCCCGAGGCGCCGCGGCTGGAACGCGCCGACGCCGCCGGCGACGATCACAACGCCCGCATCGAAGCGCGTGCCGCGATTGGTGATCACCTCGAAGCGCCGGTCCGCTCGCGGCTTGACCTGCGTCACCTCCTGCCCGAGGTG
>JASHTK010000298.1 GCA_030040575.1 Gammaproteobacteria bacterium | reverse complement strand
GGTGATCCTCACTCCGGGCCCGTACAACGAGACCTACTTCGAGCAGGCCTACCTCGCGCACCAGCTCGGCTGGCCGCTCGTCGAGGGGTCCGACCTCACGGTTCGCCGCGACACGGTTTACCTGAAGACCCTCGGAGTACTGCGGCGCGTGCACGCGATCCTGCGCCGCGTCGACGACGATTACTGCGATCCGCTCGAGCTGCGCAGCGGCTCGGCGCTCGGCGTCGCGGGCCTGCTCGGCGCGGTGCGCGCCGGGCGCGTGACGCTCGCCAACGCGCTCGGCACGGGCGTCCTTGAGTCGGCGGCGTGGCTCGGGTTCCTGCCGGGGATCTGCGAGCGGCTCTTCGGAGAGCCGCTCAGACTGCCCTCGGTCGCGACCTGGTGGTGCGGGGAGCGCCCGGCGCTCGAGCACACGATCAAGCAGTTGAGCCGGCTCGTGATCAAGCCCGCGTATCCCAATCAACGGCTCGAGCCGCTCTGGGGCGGTGCGCTCGCGGGGCAGGCTCGCGAGGACCTCATCGCTCGGCTCCGCGCGCTGCCGCACGCCTACGTCGCGCAGGAGCACGTCGCGCTCTCGCAGGCGCCGATCCTGCGGTGGGACGGCGGGCCGGGCTTTGCGGCGAAGGCCGTCTCCATCCGGCTCTACGCGCTCGCGAGCGCCCGCGGATACGCCGTGATGCCGGGCGGGCTCGCCCGAGTCGCCGTCGACGGCACGCTCGATGTGATCTCGAACCAACGCGGCGGGGGCAGCAAGGACATCTGGGTGCTGCCGCCGCGCGCGAACGGCGGTGAGGACGGGTCCGGCGGCGAGCGTGAAGCACCCGCGAGCGGCGCAGAGGGCGCGGCGGGCACTGAGGAGGCGGTGGTCGCGAGCGATGACACGCGCCCGCGCGGCGCGGGCGCTCCGGTGCGCCACGATGACATTCCCTCGCGGTTGATCGAGAACCTGTACTGGTTCGGGCGCTACAGCGCGCGGTGCGAGGACAAGGCGCGGCTGCTGCGCGCCACGCTCGCCGCCCGCATCGATGCCGAGGTCTACCGCTTCGCCGTCGGCTTCTGCCGCGAGCTCGGCGCGGCGGCCCCCGACACCGATCCGGCCGTCACGCTGCGCGACGATACGACGCCGCACGGGATCATCGCCGACGCGCGCCGGCTCACCTGGTGCGCCTCGCAGATCCGCAGCCGGTTGTCGGCCACCTACTGGCGCACGGTATCCGAGCTGCAGCGCCAGCTGCAGGACGGTGTCGGCGTGCGCGGCGATCAGCGCAAGGCGCTCGAGAGCCTGCTCCTGTCGCTCGCGGCGTTCGCCGGCCTCGCGCTCGATGACATGCGACAGGATGAGGGGTGGCGGCTGCTCAGCATCGGCCGGCGCATCGAGCGGCTGCAGATCTCGAGCCGCCTGCTCGAGCTGCATCTCGCTTCCGAGACGGCCACCCGACCGGCCCACGTCGAGTGGCTGCTCGAAGCCTGCGACGGTCTGCGCGTGTACCGCCCCCGATACGCGGCCCCGCCGCGGCTCGGCCCCATGCTCGACCTGCTCGTCCGCGATGCCGAGCACCCGCGCTCGCTCGTGTTTCAATCCCGCGCGATTGCGAGCGATCTCGCGGCGCTTGCCGCCGCGCTCGCCGCCTTGCACGGCGGCGGCGGGCCCGAGCGGCTCGCCGAGCCGGCGCCGAATCTCAGCGATGCGGACCTCGCGGTGCTCGAGGGCGAGGACGCCGACGGCCGCCGCGCGCGCGCGGGGCTCGCCGGGCAGCTTCACTCGCTGCGCGAGGCCGCCGAGCAGCTCTCGGACCGGCTGTCGATGCGCTATTTCTCGCACACGGGGCTCGACGTGCACGCGCTCGCGAGCTGACAGCCCCATGCGTTACCACGTCCGGCACGAGACTCTGTACCGCTACGGCTCGGACGTCGTGCACTCCCATCAGCTGTTGCACCTGGTGCCGCGTCCCGTCCCTTATCAGCAGTGCCTCGAGCACGCGCTGCACATCGCGCCGAGCGCGCACGAGAGGCGCGATGAGGTGGACGTGTTCGGCAATCCGATGACGAGCATCGAGCTCGAGCATCCGCACCGCACGCTCGAGGTGGTCGCGGAGATGGACGTGGAGGTCTACACGCGCCCGGTCCTGCTCGCGGGCGACTCGGCGCCGTGGGAGGCGGTACGCGATGCGCTCGCCTACCGCGCGCACTCCCCGCCGTCGCGCCAGCATCTCGAGGCCGCCGCCTTCCGCCACCAGTCCCCGTACGTGCCCCTGAAGCGCGTCTTCGCCGACTACGCGGCGGACTGCTTCCCCGCCCACCGCCCGGTGCTCGCCGGGGCGGATGCGCTGTCGGCGAAGCTGCACCGGGACTTTCGCTATGCGCCGGGCGAGACGACGATCAGCACGCCCCTGCTCGAAGTGCTCGACCACCGGCGCGGCGTCTGTCAGGACTTCGCTCACTTGATGATCGCCTGCCTGCGCTCGCGCGGGCTCGCCGCGCGCTACGTGAGCGGGTACGTCCGGCGCGTGCCCCGAGCCGAGGGCGCGGCGGCGCAGGCGCGGGTCGCGAAGGCCGCGGGCGCGGACGGGGCCTCGCATGCGTGGGTTGCCGTCTACAGCCCCCCGCTCGGCTGGGTGGAGCTCGACCCGACCAACGACACTCGTGTCGCGGGCGACCACATCGCCGTCGCGTGGGGACGCGATTTCGCGGACGTATCGCCGCTGCGCGGCGTGATCCTCGGCGGCGGCAGTCACGACCTGTCGGTGCGCGTCGCCGTGGCCGCCGTCAGCCCGCAGTGACCTCGACCTGCACGGACATCGAGACGCTCGCGTCCGCGGCACCCTTGTAGCTGCCGGTGAGCGGAGCCGCCTGGGAAGGATCGCGCGCGACGGCAACGCGGATCAGGTTGCGCCCGCCGACGAGCGCATTTGTCGGATCGTATTCGACCCAACCCGCCCCGGGCAGGTAGATCTGAACCCACGCGTGGGTCGCGCCGCCTCCGACGAGGCTCTCGCCGGCACCGACCCGCCGCTCGTCGTAGAGATAGCCCGAGACGAAGCGCGCGGCGAGCCCCAAGCTGCGGGCCGCCTCCATCATGAAGAGCGCAAAGTCCCGGCAGCTGCCGCGCGCCTGCTCGAGCGTCTCGAGCGGGGACTGGACGCCGGGGGCCTCGCGCGCCTCGTACTGGAAGCTCTCCTTGATCGTCGCCGCCATCGCGCTCAGCGCATCGAGCGTGCGCGCCTGCGGGACCTCCTTCAGCACCGCCCGCGCCCACTCGTCGATCCTGTGCTCCGGATCGGGATAGTGCCGCTCCTTGGTGCGCCCGAGGTCCTCGGCATCGCTCGCCGAGTAGCTGAACGGAAAGCTCGAGGCATACGGCTCGACCGCGATCGCCTCGCCTGCGGCGGGGAAGTGCTCGGCCCGGAAGTCCGAGGTGAACGTCAGCTCCTGCGCCACGGTGTCGAAGCTCACGATCGCGATCGAGTTGCCGAACACGTCGTGGATCCAGCGCACCTGCTTCGCGCGCGGCTGGATCACGAGCGAGGTGTCGAGGAGCCGCAGGTCGTGACTGTCGCGCGGGCGGGTCATCAGGCGATGCTCGCCGAGCTCGACGGGCGTGCGGTATTCGTACCGCGTGTGGTGGCGGATGTGCAGAACGGTCATGGACGGGCGAGCCCGCTCAATCCGCGAAATCCCGCCGGCGCCGCGCGATCAAGGCCTCGGTCTCGAGGACCTCGGTCACCTCCGCGGCCCCGCTCGCGTGCGAGGCCATGAGCTCGCGGACTCGGCGCTCGAGCTCGTGGGCGCGGGCTCCGAGCCGGTCGGGAGCGGTGCTCGACATGGAGAACGCCCGTGCGGCAAAGACGTCGATCGCGGTTCTGCGCCGCTCGATCACCGCGACCCGCTCGAGCCGGTCGAACGCCGAGCCGAGCAGCACCGCCTCGTGCGTGAGCCAGCCGGGCGCCTTGCGCTCGGCGCGTCCCGCGTCGTCGGCGGCATATTGCTCGAGGAGCTCCCGGTAGGGCTTGAGCCAGGCGTTGTCCGGCACCTCGGGATGCCGATCGGCAAACAGCACCACGGCCCCCCGAGCCGCCACGCGTGCGTCGAGCCGCTCGAGCGTGCGGGCGCGATCCATCCAGTGGAACGCGCGGCCGATCGTCACCATCGAGAACGTGCCGAGGTGCGGGCCGAGGTCCTCCGAGCCGCCCTCGATGAAGCGGACGGCGACTCCCGCACGCGAGGCGTGCTCGACGGCGGCCTGCAGCATGGCCGGCTCCGGATCGAGGGCCACGACCTCGCCCGCGAGCGGCGCGAGCGCGACTGCGAGCGGTCCCGGCCCGCAGCCGAGATCCAAGACCCGCTCTGCCTTGCTCAGGCCGCAGAGCAGGGCCACGTCGGCGATCAGGCGCGGCGCATACGGCGGCCGCCCGGCGAGATAGTAGCGGGCGGCGGTCCGGAAGCGGCGGAGGGGGGACGCGACGGATTCGGTCATTGCGCTCGGCTCGGCGGGGGCGAGTGTACCGTCTTTTGGGCGTTCGCTCCCGGGCTTGCACCGATCGGGGCGACTCATCAAGCTCGCGCCCGGCTCCTCGAGAGCTCGGCTCGTCGACTCCGCGTGCGGGGTCGGCGCGCGGGCTCGACGCGAGGGCGCCGAGGAGGGCGCGGCGGCTCATGGGAGGACAGTATGTTCAGGCGCGGTTGCGGCGCGTCCGGCTGCGGCGCGCGGGCCGCGCCATCCTGCGCGATATCGACTGGACGATCTCGCCGGGGCAGCGCTGGATCCTCGCGGGCTCGAACGGCGCGGGCAAGACCCAGCTGCTGAAGCTCGTCGCGGGCAGCGTGTGGCCGACGCCCACGGGGCGGGAGCAGCGCGATTATCGGTGGCGCGGCGAGGTGCACCGCACGCCGCTCGCGGTGCGGGAGGAGATCGCTTACGTGGGCGCGGAGCGCCAGGACCAGTACGATCGCTACGGCTGGAATCACACCGCGGAGCAGATCGTGGGCACGGGGATCCATCGCACCGACATCCCGCTCGAGCCGTTGAGCACGCGGGATCGACGCGCCATCGCGGCGCTGCTCGGCCGGCTGTCCCTCGCGCACCTCGCGCAGCGGCGCTTCCTCACGCTCTCCTACGGCGAGCGCCGCCTGGTGCTGCTTGCGCGGGCGCTCGCGGCGCGGCCGCGGCTGCTGCTGCTCGATGAGGTGCTGAACGGCCTCGACGCGCCGAATCGCGCCGCGGCGCTGCGCTGGCTCGATCGCACGGAGCGCTCGCGCCTGCCCTGGGTTCTCGCGACGCACCGCGTGGAGGACGTGCCGCGGAGCGCGAGTCACGCGCTCGTCCTCGAGGGGGGCCGGATCGTCTACCGCGGCCGGCTCTCGCGGGCCCGCCTCGGACGTTGGCTCGGTGCGCCCGACCGCGCGGTCGCGCCCGCACGGGTGCCCGTCACCGCCCGTGCACCCGCGGCCGACCGCGCGTCCTCTCGCCCTCGACGCCCCAAGCGCCGCGCTCGCGCGCTCGTTCGCTTGACGGATGCGTCGGTATACCTCGAGGGGCTCGCGGTGCTCGATCATCTCTCGGTCGAGATCGGGCGCGGCGAGTGCTGGGTGGTGCACGGCCCGAACGGCGCGGGCAAGTCGACGCTCCTGCGGACGATCTACGGCGATCATCCCGTCGCGGCGGGCGGCCGCATCGAGCGCTCAGGCATCGAGCCCGGAGTCCCGCTCGAGGCGTTCAAGCGCCGGGTGGGCTTCGTCGCGCCCCACCTGCAGTCGCTGCTCGCCGCCACGCGGAGCCTGCTCGCGGCCGAGCGGGCTCAGCCGCGGCGCGCGTCCGAGCCCAAGGATCTCACCGTGAGCGAGGCGGTCCAATCGGGACGGCACGCGAGCATCGGCCTCGATGGGCCGCCGAGCCTTGCGGATCGGCGGGCGGCGCAGCGCAGCCTCGCCGCCTTCGATCTCCGGGCGCTCGGCGCACGCCCGTTGCGGGAGCTGTCCTACGGGCAGCTGCGGCGCGTGCTGTTCGCGCGCGCGTGGGTCAACCGGCCGCAGCTGCTGCTGCTCGATGAGCCGTTCGCAGGCGTCGATGCGCCGACCCGCCGCCTCTTGCTCCGCGAGCTCGAGGCGATCGCGGCGGGCGGCGCGGCGGTCGTCATAGCGACGCACCGCCGGCAGGAGTGGCCCCGGGGCGTGACCCACGAGCTCGAGCTGCGCGCGGGCCGGGCCCGCTATCGCGGGCCGGCTCGGGCGAGCCCGTCGCGGGGATGGCAGTGAGGTCGTCCCTCGGGACTCTGTTCTGCGTCTCGGTCATCGACGTGCTCGGGTTCGGTGTCCTCATCCCGCTCATCCCCTACATGGGCGAGCGGTTCCATGCGAGCCCGGAGGTCATCACCGCGATCCTCGGCAGCTACTCGCTCTGCCAGTTCCTCGCGGCGCCGCTCTGGGGGCGCCTGAGCGACCGCCACGGGCGCCGCGCCATCCTCATGTCGAGCCTCGGCGGCGCCTGCCTCTCCTACGCGCTGCTCGCGGTCGCGAGCGGGCTCGGGCTGCTGCTCCTCTCGCGCATGCTCGCGGGATTCATGGCCGGAAACCTCGCGGCCGCATTCGCGTACGCGTCCGATGTGAGCGCGCCGCAGGAGCGGGCCCACTCGATGGGCATCGTCGGCGCGGCGATCGGCGTCGGCTTCATGTTCGGCATTCCGGTCGGCGGGATGCTCGCGGGCAACGATGCGGCGACGGCGAGCTTCGTGCGTCCGGCGCTCGTCTCGGTCGGGCTCAGCCTGCTCGCCATCCTGCTCGTCAAGCTCCGGCTCCCGGAAAGCCGCACGCCCGCGCAGCGGGCCGAAGTGCGCGCGCACGGCGCAAGTCCGCTGCGCCTGCTGCGCGAGCGCGCCGCGCTGCGCTCGATCGCGGCCGCCGCGCTGCTCGTCGTGTGCTCGTACGGGATCCTCGAATCGATCTTCGTCATCTGGGCGTTCCACCGGTTCGGCGTCGGCCCGCGGACCGTGGGTCTTGCGCTGTTCGGCGTCTCCCTGCTCACGGTGCTGATGCAGGGAGGCGTCGTCCGCGCGCTCGTGCCGCGGCTCGGCGAGGCCATGCTCGGCGGCGCGGGCGCTCTCGCCTACGCGCTCGGCCTGCTCCTCGTCGCCGCCGCGGGCCGGAGCGTGCCGCTCGTCGGCGCGGGCCTCGCGCTCGCCGGCATCGGGATGGGCGCGTTCACCCCGTGTGCATCGGCGCTCGCCTCGAAGCAGTCGCGGGGAGACGATCGCGGGGCCGTGATGGGCACCTACCAGGCGAGCACGAGCCTCGCCCGCGTGATCGGACCGTTCCTCTCGGGATACCTCTACCAGCTGCTCGGCCCGGACGCCCCGTTTATCGCCGGCGCACTCATCACCCTGCCGGCGATCGGGCTGCTGCTGCGCGTGCGGCACGGGGCGCTCGCCGCGGAGAGCGTCGCGGCGGCTACAGAGTCAGCTCGGTCTCAAAGATCGACACTGCCTGACCAATGATCCACACGCCATCGAGCGCCCCGTCGCGGAACTCGAGCTCGACGTCGACCCGGCCCGGACGGCTCACGTAGTGTCCCTGCGCGCCCGAGAAGGCCGCGCGCTCGCCGCGGCGCGCGAGCAGCTCGTAGCGGTCGAGGTACGCCCCGAGCAGTCCGTGCGCGTTGCCGCTCACCGGATCCTCCGGGATGCCAAGCGCGGGACAGAACATGCGCGACTCGGTGAGGCAGTCGCTTTCCCGCGGGGCGAGGGTGAAGACGAAATACCCGGCGGCTCCGATCTGGGCGGAGAGCGTCGTCAGCCGCGCGAAGTCGGGCTTCAGCTGCTTCAGCTGCTCGTGGCTGCGGACCGCGACCAGCAAGCGCGTGCTGCCCGCGCCGACGATCTGCAGCGGGCAGCGCGGATCGAGGTCGTCGGAGGCGAGCGCGAGGGAGTCGAGCACGGCGAGCCGCTCGCGATCGTTGAGCTCTCGGCCGAGCGGCGGACGGCTCTGGCGGACGGCGATGCGCCGCTCCTCGCCGGAGCCGCGGACCTCGACCTCGACGATGCCGGCGCGGGACCTCTGGCGGCGGCGCTCCTCGCTCGCCCGCCCGCGGGAGAGCACGTAGTGCGCCGCGACGGTCGCGTGGCCGACGAAGCCGACCTCCGCGCGCGGTGTGAAGAAGCGGGCGCGCACGTCGTGATCCGCGGCATCCGGGGAGAGCATGAACGCCGTGTCCGCGTTGTTCAGCTCGCGGGCGATCGCGAGCATCTCCGCATCGTCGAGGCCGTCCGCGCTCAGCACCACTCCGGCCGGATTGCCGGTGAAGCGCCGGTTGGTGAAGGCGTCGACCTGATGAATCTGTATTCTGCGCGTCATCGCCGTCCGTCTCGGAGCCGCGGCGTGCGTCCATTCTAGTACTGCGGCCGGCGCCGCAGGAGGAGTATTCTATGGACATCGGAGTCGAAATCAGCCTCTATCCGCTCGCGGACGACTACCGGCCGCGGATCAAGGCGTTCCTCGAGCGCTTGCGGGCGGATCATCGCATGAAGGTCGTCACCACGAGCCTCAGCACCCAGGTCTTCGGTCCCTACGAGCAGGTGCTCGATGCGCTCGGCCGCGAGATGCACGCGACCTTCCGCGAGGCGGACCGGGCAGTCTTTGTGCTGAAGGTGTTCGGTCCGCTCGCCGCCGCGGCAGCCTAAAGGCGCAGGTCCGCGCTGGCGCTCGACGCGCGAGGCCGGCAGACTACCGCTTTAGCCCGCGCTTGAAGGTCAGGAGCGAGTGCATGCCGTTGCTGCGAGTGGTGGATCGGGACGGGGTCGAGCACGAGGTGGAGGCGAGGGCGGGCCTGAAGGTGATGGAGACGCTGCGCGAGCTCGATTACGGCGTCGCGGCGATCTGCGGGGGAATGTGCTCGTGCGCGACGTGTCACGTGTACGTGGATCGGAGTTGGCTCGAGCGGCTCGCCGCGCCGATGTCCGACGAGCGCGAGCTGCTCGCCGAGCTCGCCCACCGCGAGAGCAACTCGCGCCTCTCCTGCCAGATCGAGTTCACCGAGGGGCTCGCGGGACTGAAGGTCACGATCGCGCCGGATGAATGATCCGGCGGCGAGCGGTTCGGCGCTGCGGTCGAGAACGCTATGCTGTGGCTCCTCATCCTGTTCGTCTTCATCGCGGTCCTGGTGCTCGCGCGCATCTATTTCAGCCTGCGCAAGATCCGGGCGGCATCCATGCGCGATGACTGGGACGCGCAGCAGATCTCGCATCTGCGCGCCCTCGGGTCGGATCCCTTCCAGGCGCACGACGTCGATTTTTTCTTCGGCCTGCCGAGCGAGACCGCCTGCCGGGCGGTCCGCCAGCAGCTCGAGCTCGAGGGTTTCGCGGTGGACGTGCAGCCGGTTCCGGAGGCCGTGGACCAGATCTTCAGTCTGCACGCCCGCCGCTCGATGAGGCTGTCCGTGCCGGACATGCAGGCCCTCAGCCGCCGCTTCGGCGAGCTCGCCCACGCCCACGAAGGACGCTACGACGGGTGGGCCGCGGGCGTTGTCGCTCAGCGTCGCTCGGATTGACGGCGGACCGCCTCGGCCGCGGCGGCCGCGGCGGCCGGGTCGCCGAGATAGCGGTGGCGCACCGGCGCGAGCGCCGCATCGAGCTCGTAGAGAATCGGGATGCCCGTCGGGATGTTGAGCTCGACGATGTCCGACTCGGAGATCCGGTCGAGCATCTTCACGAGGGCCCGCAGGCTGTTGCCGTGAGCGACGACGAGCACGTTGCGCCCCGCGGCGAGCTGCGGGGCGATGCGCCCGCTCCAGTACGGCAGCACGCGCGCGAGCGTGTCCTTCAGCGATTCGCTGGCGGGGAGCTCCGCCGGGTCGATGTCCGCGTAGCGGGGGTCGAATCGCGGGTGGCGCGCGTCGTCGAGCGCGAGCGGCGGGGGAGGGATGTCGTAGCTGCGCCGCCAGATCTTCACCTGCGCCGCGCCGTGGCGCTCGGCGGTTTGCACCTTGTCGAGGCCCTGCAAGGCCCCGTAGTGGCGCTCGTTGAGCCGCCAGGAGCGCTCGACCGCAATCCACATGCGGTCCATCTCATCGAGCATGATCCAGAGCGTGCGGATGGCGCGCTTGAGCACGGAGGTGTGCGCCACATCGACGCTGATTCCCTCGGCGAGGAGCTGCCGCCCGGCAGCGCGCGCCTCCTCGCGGCCGGCCTCCACGAGGTCCACGTCGGTCCATCCGGTGAACAGATTGTCCACGTTCCAGAGGCTCTGGCCGTGGCGGACGAGGACGAGCTTGCCGGTCATCGGTCGGTTCTCAACGGGCTGTGCCGAGGGGCTCTCGAGGTCGCACCGCGCGACCCCGTACTAATAGCCAAGAGCGCGGAGCATTTCAATCCGAGAGCTTGCGCAGGGACTCGAGCCCGACGGAGAGCGTCGCGAAGTCCGCCCCGCCGGCAGCGCGCATGTCGGCGATCGCGCGCCGGCAGCGATCGAGCGGCTCGCCCGCCGACCGCACCCACGCCGAGATGCGCGC
>JASHTK010000297.1 GCA_030040575.1 Gammaproteobacteria bacterium | reverse complement strand
TTTTACTTTCGCACGACCGATGTGACCGGCACGATCGAGCTGCCGGGGGGGACGGAGATGGTGATGCCGGGGGACAACATCAAGATGACGGTGGAGCTGATCAGCCCGATTGCGATGGAGGAGGGCCTGAGGTTTGCGATCCGCGAGGGCGGCAAGACCGTCGGCTCGGGGGTCGTCTCCAAGGTGCTGAAGTAAGGGTCCCACACAGGCCAGTAGCTCAATTGGCAGAGCGGCGGTCTCCAAAACCGCAGGTTGGGGGTTCGATTCCCTCCTGGCCTGCCATCGGTTCGCAGTGAACGACGAAGTCAAAGTCCCAACGACCAGCGCGGCGGACAAGGCAAAGCTTGCCGTCGCGATCGTCCTCGTCGTCGCAGGCGTCGGGGCGTACTACGCGCTCGGCGCCTCGGAGGCGACGTGGCTGCGCTGGGCGGCGGTCGTCGCGGGCGTCGTGCTCGGCGCCGCGGTGCTCATCCCCTCGAAGTACGGGCGCGATCTGCGCCAGTTCTGGACCGATGCGCGAGTCGAGCTGCGCAAGGTCGTCTGGTCCACCCGCCGCGAGACCGGCATGACGACCCTCGTCGTCTTCGGCTTCGTCATCCTCGCGGGGGTGTTCTTCTGGGTCGTCGATCTGCTGCTCGCCTGGGCCACGCGCCACCTGACGGGCCAAGGAGGCTGAGGATGGCGCTGCGCTGGTACGTCGTGCACGCGTACTCGAATTTCGAGCACCGGGTCGCCGAGGCGTTGAAGGAGCGCATCAAGCGCGAGGCGCTCGAGGCGAAGTTCGGCGAGATCCTGGTGCCGACCGAGGAGGTCGTCGAGATGCGCGACGGCCAGAAGCGCAAGAGCGAGCGCAAGTTCTACCCCGGCTACGTGCTGGTGCAGATGGAGATGGACGAGGAGACCTGGCACCTCGTGCGCGAGGTGCCGAAGGTCCTCGGCTTCATCGGCGGCACCTCCGACCGGCCCGCGCCGATCACCGACAAGGAGGCGATGCAGATCCTGCGCCGCGTCGAGGAAGGCGTGGACAAGCCGCGGCCGAAGGTGCTGTTCGAGCCGGGCGAGGTGGTGCGCGTCATCGAGGGCCCGTTCAACGACTTCAACGGCGTCGTCGAGAGCGTGAACTACGAGAAGAACCGGCTGCAGGTCGCCGTGCAGATTCTCGGGCGCTCGACGCCCGTGGAGCTCGACTTCTCCCAGGTCGAGAAGGCCTGAGGCGAGGGATCTTCAACCCGGGCCGCGCGGCCCGGACCGAATTCGGGGAGCCTCACGGCGCTTGCACCCGAGGAGAGCGAGATGGCAAAGAAAGTTCAAGGCTACGTGAAGCTGCAGGTGCCGGCGGGCTCCGCGAATCCCTCCCCGCCGATCGGTCCGGCGCTCGGCCAGCAGGGCGTGAACATCATGGAGTTCTGCAAGCAGTTCAACGCGCAGACGCAGAAGCTCGAGAAGGGCCTGCCGATCCCGGTGGTGATCACGGTGTACTCGGATCGCAGCTTCACCTTTGTGATGAAGACGCCGCCCGCCTCGGTGCTCATCCGCAAGGCGATCGGCATCGAGAAGGGCAGCGGCACGCCGAACACGAGCAAGGTGGGCAAGATCACGCGCAAGCAGCTCGAGGAGATCGCCCGAGCGAAGCAGCCGGACCTCACGGCGGCCGATCTCGAGGCGGCGGTCCGCACCATCGCGGGCAGCGCCCGCAGCATGGGCGTTGACGTGGAAGGGGTTTGAGCGATGTCCCAGCCAGCCAAGCGGGTCCGGGCCTGGGCGGCAAAGCTGCAGCCGGGCAAGCACTACGCGATCGATGAGGCACTGCGGCTCGTCAAGGAGTTCGCCCGCGCCAAGTTCGACGAGTCGGTGGACGCCGCCGTGAACCTCGGGATCGACGCGAGCAAGTCCGACCAGCAGGTGCGCGGCTCGACGGTGATGCCGCACGGCATCGGCAAGTCCGTGCGCGTCGCCGTGTTCACCTCCGGGAAGAACCAGGATGCGGCGAAGGCGGCCGGCGCCGACCTCGTCGGCCTCGAGGACCTCGCGGCGAAGGTCAAGGCCGGTGAGATCGACTTCGATGTCGTGGTCGCAAGCCCCGATGCGATGCGCATCGTCGGGCAGCTCGGCCAGATCCTCGGTCCGCGGGGGCTCATGCCGAATCCCAAGGTCGGGACCGTGACGCCCGATGTGGCCGCGGCCGTGCGCAATGCCAAGGCCGGACAGGTGCGCTACCGCGTGGACAAGGCCGGGATCGTCCACTGCAGCATCGGCAAGGCGAGCTTCGAGGTGACGGCGCTCAAGGACAACCTCATGGCCCTGGTCGCGGATCTGCAGAAGGCGAAGCCCGCGGCGGCCAAGGGGCAGTATTTGAAGCGCGTCTCGGTGTCCTCGACCATGGGGCCGGGCGTTGCGGTCGACCCCTCGAGCCTCACCGCGCCGCCGCAGGGCTCCTGAGGACTCGAGCCGAGCGGGCCGGGATCGTAAGGTGCGGGCGACCGCGAGAGATTTCGGGCGCGAGCCCGTGACGATGGTTGGACCGGCGCTCCTTGAGATCAAGGGGTCGCCGGCATCAAAGACCGCAGGCGAGGCAAGCGCGTCGCGGGCCCTCGGGGCCTTAAGGCGTGCCGGGCCTCTCAATGGCCGCCTGCGCAGATGGAGATGAGGCAATGCCCCTCAAGCTTGAAGACAAGAAGACGCTCGTGGCGGAGGTGACCGCGGTCGCGGCCGAGGCCCAATCGGTCGTCGCCGCGCAGTACCGCGGCCTCACGGTCGCGCAGATGACCGAGCTGCGCGCCCGGGCGCGCTCGCAAGGCGTCTACATGCGTGTCGTGAAGAACACGCTCGCGCGCCGCGCGATCGCCGGCACCTCGTTCGAGCCCATCGGTCCGGCGCTGAAGGGACCGCTCGTGCTCGCCTTCTCGAGGAGCGATCCGGGCGCGGCCGCGCGCGTGGTGCGCGACTTCGGCAGGACGAACGAGAAGCTCATCGTCACCCTCGTGTCCTTGGGCGGGCAGGTGCTGCCGGCGCAGGACCTCGAGAAGGTGGCGAGTCTGCCGACCCGCGCGCAGGCGCTGGCGATGCTGCTCGGCCTGCTGCAGGCGCCCCTCGAGAAGCTGGTGCGCACGCTCGCCGGACCGCAAGTGAAGCTCGCCCGGACGCTCGTCGCGATCCGCGACAGCAAGCAGGCCGCCGGCTCCGCGTGATTCGCCAGGCACTCTTTCCCCTCACCGATTCAGGAGACCCCCATGGCTGTGACCAAAGACGACATTCTCGATGCGATTTCCAAGATGACCGTGATGGAGGTCGTCGAGCTCATCTCCGACATGGAGAAGAAGTTCGGCGTCACCGCCGCAGCGCCCGTCGCCGTCGCGGCGGCCCCGGGCGCCGCCGCGGCCGCCGCGCCCGCGGTGGAGGAGAAGACGGAGTTCACCGTCACGCTGAAGGAGTACCCGGCGGAAAAGAAGGTGAGCGTGATCAAGGTCATCCGCGAGCTCACCGGCCTCGGCTTGAAGGAGGCGAAGGACCTCGTCGAGGGCGTGCCCTCGACCGTCAAGGAGGCCGTCTCCAAGGCCGACTCCGAGGCGATGAGGAAGAAGCTCGAGGACGCCGGCGCGAAGGTGGAGATCAAGTAGGTTGTCCCGGGCCTTGGGCCGGGACACGGGGACGGCCCGCGGCCTCCGGCGGGCCGCTGGAACCGTTCTACATGGATCGAGAAATCGGGTAAACTCCCTAGATTCCCCAACCTACCCCTATTCGCATCGTGCGTTCGACGCGCGGCGACCCGGCAGCGGCGGCTTTCCGGGCCGGCCGCATGTCGCGCGCTGTTCCGTTTTGAGGTGACCCGATGGCCTACTCGTTCACCGAGAAGAAGCGCATCCGCAAGAACTTCGGCAAGCAGCCCGGCATCCTCGAGGTGCCCTACCTGCTCGCGATCCAGCTCGACTCCTACCGCACCTTCCTGCAGGCCGAAGTGGCGGAGGACCAGCGCTCGGTCATCGGCCTGCACGCGGCATTCAAGTCGGTGTTCCCCATCACGAGCTACTCGGGCAACGCCTCGCTCGAGTACGTGAGCTACCGGCTCGGCGAGCCGGTGTTCGACGTGAAGGAGTGCCAGCTGCGCGGCCTCACCTACGCGGCCCCCTTGAGGGTGAAGGTGCGGCTCGTCGTGCTCGACAAGGAGGCGGCGGGCGCGAAGAAGCCCATCAAGGACGTGCGCGAGCAGGAGGTGTACTTGGGCGAGCTGCCTTTGATGACGGAGAACGGCACCTTCATCGTGAACGGCACCGAGCGGGTCATCGTCTCCCAGCTGCATCGCAGCCCGGGGGTGTTCTTCGACCACGATCGCGGCAAGACACACTCCTCGGGAAAGCTCCTGTTCTCGGCGCGCATCATTCCGTACCGCGGATCGTGGCTCGACTTCGAGTTCGACCCGAAGGACTGCCTGTTCGCCCGCATCGATCGCCGCCGCAAGC
>JASHTK010000296.1 GCA_030040575.1 Gammaproteobacteria bacterium | reverse complement strand
GTGCGCGAGGGGTCCGAATGGGTGCGCGAGCACGTGCCGGATGGCCGGCTGGTGGCGTACGGTCACGTCGGCGACGGCAATCTGCATTTCAATCTCAACCAGGCCCCGGGAGCCGATCCCGCCGCGTTCCTCGCGCGCGCGGAGCCGGTGATGCGCGCGATCCACGACCTCGCGAGGGCCTTCGGGGGCAGCTTCAGCGCCGAGCACGGTATCGGCAGGCTCAAGGTGGCTGAGCTCGAGCGCTACGCGTCCGCCGCGAAGCTCGAGGTGATGCGCGCCATCAAACACGCGCTCGATCCGAACGGCATCCTCAATCCCGGCAAGGTCCTGCGCGAGCGCGCGCCGCGCGACGAGGAGAGCGCGTGACCCGCCTGCGAGCGATCGCCGCGGCGGGGCTGTGCTGCGCGGCCGCGGCCTGCAATCCCTCCGGTCGGCCCGCCTCGCACGACACCGCCGGGGCGCAGGATGCGGCGAGCCCCGGGGAGACCCCCGCCGTCCGGAGCGCGGAGGATGCGCCGCGCTTTGCGCAATCGCTCGACGGCGTTGCGATCGCCTATCACGTGTACGGACACGGCGATCCCGCGGTGGTGCTCATCCATGGCTGGGCTTGCGACTCCGGCTACTGGCGGGCACAGCTCGCGGACCTCGACGCGCGGTACACGACCGTCACCCTCGATCTCGCCGGTCACGGGGCATCGGGCCGGAATCGCACCGACTGGTCGATGGCGAGCTACGGTGAGGACGTGGCCGCCGTCGTGCGTCAGCTGCCGAACCGCGCGATCGTGCTGGTCGGCCACCTCATGGGCGGGCCCGTCGCCCTCGAGGCCGCGCCGCTCATCGGGGAGCGCCTGATCGGGATCATCGGCGTGGACACCTTCACGAGCCTCGGCCTGCCTCCGCCTGCGCGACAGACGCTCGAGGCGGCGATCGCTCCCTTCCGCGCCGATTTTGTCGGCTACATGCACCGCTTCGTGCCAACGCTCTTCGCCCGCAGCGCCGACCCCGCCGTCGTGACCCGGGTGGCCGATGACATGTCCCGCGAGCCGCCACAGATCGCGATCGCCTCCCTGATCGGCCTCAACACGGCGGACTTCGGCTTACTGCTCCCGCGGATCCACGTGCCGATCGTCGTCATCGACTCGCAGCCCGCGCATGCGGCCAACGAGGCGCGGATTCGCAGGCTCTACCCGGCGTTCCGCAGCGTGACGCTCGAGGACTCCGGGCACTTCCTCATGCTCGAGGACCCCGAGCACTTCAATCCCGTCCTGCTGCGCGAGATCGCCTCGCTCAGCGCCGCGCGAGCCGCCCCGTAAGCCCTGCGGGAGGCTCAGCGGCCGCGCTTCACTCGCGCGGCTCGCCCGCCTGCTCCTCGACGAGGCGGATGAGCCCCTCCTGGGCGGTGCTCGCCACGAGCCGCCCGTCGCGCGAGAAGATGCTCGCTCGCGCGAAGCCGCGCGAGCCCGACGCGCTCGGACTCTCGACCGCATAGAGCAGCCACTCATCGATCCGCAGCGGGCGGTGAAACCACATCGCGTGATCGATGCTCGCGACGATCGCCCGGCCGCTCAGCCGGGAGATGCCGTGGCGCAGCGTCGCCGTCTCGAGCAGGTAGAAGTCCGAGACGTAGGCGAGCAGGCAGCGCTGCAGCGTCGCATCGTCCGGCACCGCGCTCACGGCCCGGAACCAGATCTCGCGCGCCGGAGCCGCCGCGGGGTGCTGCAGGGCGTCGGCCGACTGAACGCTGCGAAACTCGAAGGGGCGCGGCGTCTCGAGCAGCCGCCGCACCCGCTCGGGCAGCCGGGCGAGCAGCTCCGGGCGCGCCCGCGAGCTCTCCGCGAGCGTCTCCGGCGGCGGAACGCTCGGCATCGGGATCTGATGCTCGAGGCCGGGCTGCGGGAGCTGGAACGAGGCGGTCATGTTGAAGATCTGCTCGCCGTGCTGGATCGCGACCACGCGGCGATTGGAGAAGCTCTGTCCGTCCCGGCTGCGGTCCACGTCGTAGATGATCGGCGCGTTGAAGTCCCCACGCCGCAGGAAGTAGGCGTGCAGCGAGTGCACGATGCGGTCCGCCACCGTGCGCGAGGCCGCCATCAGCGCCTGGCCGAGCACCTGGCCGCCGAACACCTGCGGGCTGCCGATGTCGCGGCTCTCGCCGCGAAACAGGTTCACCTCGAGCGGCTCGAGCTCGAGCAGGCTCACGAGGTCTGCGATGCGCGGGTCCACGGCGCTCAGCGGAAGTGGAACACTCCCTTCATGAGCACGTAATGGCCCGGAAAGGTGCAGAGGTACATGTAGGAGCCGCCGGGCTCGAGGCGCGAGGCCGGAAAGGTGACCGAGGTGCTCTCGCCTCCACCGATGATCTTGGTCGCGGCGATGATGCGTGGGTCACCCGGCTTCTGGTAGTTGTTCGCGAGGCCCGCGGCAAGCCCGTCGTTCGCGACGCCCGCGAGATCCTCGGTCCTCACCAGCACCCAATCGTGGCCCATCGCCGCCGCGGGGAGCTTGCCGGTATTGGTGAGCGTCACCTCGATCATCGAGCAGCCCGGCCCGGCGCTGAGCTCCTGCTTGTCGTACTGCATCAGATCGTTGGCCGAGATGCGCAGCCGGCACAGCTTGCCCGCCGCGTGCGCGGGGGCGAGGCCCGCGCCGAGCGCCCCGGCAAGGATGACGGCGGCGGCCAGTCGGTGATTCCTCGAGCTCATCGTTGCTCCTCTTCTTGACGATTCACGAACGGAAAATCGCTGCGCCCAAGCGCCGGCCATGATGCGCCAAAGTGCCCGCAAAGGCACCCGCGCACGGCGCGGCACGCGGGCCTCTCAAGTATCCGGCACCCCGAGCCGCTTGTGCATCACCGGGCTCGTCGTCGTGTACTGCAGGAACTGCTTCTTCTCCGGGTACAGGTGGTGCTGGATCGCAAACGCGGCGAGCGCCGCCTCGTGGAACCCGGAGAGAATGAGCTTTTTCTTGCCGGGATAGGCGCTCACATCGCCGATGGCGAAGACGCCGGGCACGCTTGTTTGGAACTTCTCCGTGTCGACCCGCAGCGCCTTGCGCTCGAGCGCGAGGCCCCACTCGGCGATCGGGCCGAGCTTCGGATGCAGGCCGTAGAAGGCGAGCAGCCGGTCCGCCTCGAGCGCATGCACCCGCCCGTCCGAGGCCTTCACGTTGACGCCCGCGAGGGCGCCGCCTGCGAGGATGAGCGACTGCGCGACGCCCTCGAGGTAGCGCACGCGGCCGGCCGCGACGAGCTCGCGCATCTTGGCGACCGAGGCGGGCGCGGCGCGGAACTGCGGACGGCGGTGCACGAGCGTCAGGCTGCGCGCCGTCGCGGCAAGCTCGAGGGTCCAGTCGAGCGCCGAATCCCCGCCGCCGAAGATCACGAGCCGCCGGCCGCTGAGCTCGTTCGCGTCGCGGACGCGATACTGGATCGAGTGCTCCTCGAAAGCCTCCGCGCCCTCGAGCCCGATGCGGCGCGGCTGGAAGGAGCCGACGCCCGCGGCGATCACCACCGCGCCGGCATCGAACGTCGCTCCCGCCGCGGTCCGCACCAGGAAGCGCCCGCCGCGGCGAGCGAGCTCCCGCGCCTCCTGCCCGAGGTGCATGCGGACATTGAACGGCTTGATCTGCTCGAGCAGCCGGTCGATGAGCTCCTGGGCGCCGCAGACCGGGAGCGCCGGGATGTCGTAGATCGGCTTGTCCGGGTAGAGCTCGGTGCACTGCCCCCCGGGCCGCGCGAGGGAATCGACGATCTGCGCCCCGATCCCGAGCAGTCCGAGCTCGAAGGCCTGGAACAGCCCGCAGGGGCCGGCCCCGATGATGACGACTTCCGCGAGAATGGGCTCGCCGGCGGAGGGATCGCTACTCAAGCGCGCTCGACACCCGCCTCAGGCGCGCCCGGCACCGGCTTCAGGCGCGGCCGGCATTCGCATCGGTCGGCGTGTGAAAGTACTCGCTCTCCTCGGCGAGCTGGGCGACGAGTCGCTTGAGCTCCGCCATCCGCCCCTCGGCGGTGCTGATCGGCATGCAGTCCTGGCAGCGCGGCTCCCCGCAGGGCTGGCGCGAGTAAAGCCAGTACTGGATCGCCCCGGCGAGCAAGCCGTCGGCGATATCCCACAGGTCAGCGTCCTTGTCCTTGTCCGCGAGCCGGTTTCCGAGATCGACCGCCTTGGCAAAGGCCGAGTCGAAGCTATCCGCGAGCTCTGTCATGGTTCGAGTATAAAGCAACTGCCCTGCCACGTTTTACCGGCATACGAGCGCGCTGCCGCGGGTTCTGGGACGCCGTCGGCGGACCGCCGAGCTGAGGCTGCCGCAAGATGTCAGGCTGCGCGAAAGGCTATCTGGGCATCTTCGGTTATGTTGCATGTCGGGGAGACCCCGTGCGAATCCTCGGGACGCGCTGCACGGGCTGCCGCTCCGTCCCCTCGCCGCCGGCGACCCCGCTTGGGCCTCGGCAGCTATCTCGCCGTCGGCCTCGCCGCCGTCGTCGCGGTGGTGCTCGCGGGGGAGACCATCGCGAATCGCAACACCCTCGCGGCCGTTGAGGCCGTGCGCGAGATTCAAGCCCGCTACACGCCGCTCGCGCTTCGCTCGGGCGTCCTCATCGAGAAGCTCACGGCGTACGACCGCACGTTGGGCGAGTACCTCGAGTCCGACCAGCCGATCGAGCCCGCGACGCTCACCCAGGCGGAAGGGGATCTCACCGCGGCAGTCCAGGCGTACTTCGCGACCGGCGGCGCGGCATCGGTTGCGACCCCTCAGGGGCTCCTCGCCGACCGCGTCGCGAGCCACATCGCCGAGGGACGCGACCTCGCGCAGCGCTCGGGCCAGCGCCGGGAGTGGCAGGCCCGCCGGCGCGCGCTGCTCGATGGGGTGAGCCGCCGGATTGCATCGGCCGGCGGCGAGGGGCTGGTGATCGGCGGCTACCAGGTGATCGCGCGCCGCTCCCTCGCCGAGCTCGACGAGGCGATCAACGCCGTCCGCGCCGAGCCCGACACGGGCAGCGAGGCTTCGAGCGCCGAGCGGCGCTTCGCCGCCGCGCTGCGCTCGCACCTCGCCGAGCTCGCGCGCTCGCCCGGCCCCGCGTGGCTCGAGCTGGTGCAGGAGGACTTTCACGAGGCGATCCGCCTGCGCGGCGAGATCGAGCATTTCGACGCCGCGAACGGGGCGGCGAGACGCTCGTTCCTCGCCGCGGGCGCCGAGCTCCTCGCC
>JASHTK010000295.1 GCA_030040575.1 Gammaproteobacteria bacterium | reverse complement strand
GCCCCGGGCGGCGCGCGCTCCGTGCCACAGCGCCGCTGCCGCGACGAGCGCCGGCACGGCCCACAGGAGCAGATCGAGGCGCGCCGGCACGACGCGGACCAGCATCCAGACGGCGACTGCGAGCATCACGGCGCCGTACAGCCGCTTGACGATCTCCATCCACGCGCCCGCCTTCGGCAGCAGCCTCCCGGCCGAAGCGCCGACCGCGACGAGCGGCGTGCCCATTCCGAGGCCCATGACGAACAAGGCGATGGCGCCGCGGACCCAGTCCCCACTCTGCCCGATGACGACCAGCGCTCCGACGAGCGCCGGGGCGACGCACGTGGTGACGATGAGCGCGGAGAGCGCGCCCATCACGAGCACGCCGCCGAAGGTTCCGGCGGCCTGCCGATCGCTCAATCCCGCGATGCGCGTTTGAATGGCGGCCGGCATCTGCAGCGTGAACATCCCGAACATCGACAGGGCGAGGAGCACGAACAGCGCCGCGAAGCCCGTGACGATCCAGGGCTGCTCGAGGGCGGCCTGTACGTGCTCGCCGCCCGCGGCTGCGGCCACGCCGGCCGCCGTGTAGGTGAGCGCCATGCCGATCACGTACGTGAGCGAGAGGGCGAAGCCGCGCGCCGCCGTGACCGAGCGCCCGCCGCCCACGATGAGGCCGGAGAGGATCGGCACCATCGGCAGCACGCAGGGAGTGAACGCGAGCGCGAGGCCGGCCGCGTAGAACAAGGCGACGACGGCGAGAAGGCTTCCGTCGCGGACCACCGAGGCATAGCGATCCTGATGGGACACGAAGCCCGTGCCCGAGCCGCCTGCGGATCCGGCGGCCGAGAACCCCGTGGCCGCGAGCCCCGCGGCCGCCGCTCCCACCGCGCTGCCGGCTCCCGGCGGAAGCGAGATCGCGAACGCCCGGGTGATCGGCGGGTAGCACAAGCCCGCGTCGGCGCATCCCTGGTACGTGACCCGCAGCGCGACGGCGAGGGCGGAGGAGGAAGGCGCCCGGGCGACGGGCAGCATCGCGACGAGCTCATTGTGGTAGACCTGCTGGGTCCCGAAGTACTCGTCCGTCTTGCGCTCGCCCGTCGGCAGCGCGAGCTCCCCGAGCTCGACCGCCCCGCTCGCCGCGACTTTCAGGCGGCTGCGGTAGAGGTAGTAGCCGGGCGCGATCTCCCAGCTGAGGCGGATGCGGTCCGGTCCCTCGGGATTCGCGAAGAGGCGGAACGCCTGATCGGGGGGAAGGAAGCTGCCCTCGCCCGTGCCCACCCGCCCGAGACTCAGCACCTGGTTGATCCCGGCCGGCGGAGCCGGCGAGGCGCTCGCCGCGGCGACTGCGAGGGCGGCCACGGCGGCAAGGGCCATCGAGAGTCGCGCCGCGGGCGTCATGACGACTTCCCGACGGCATCCCGGGGTCGCTCGGTCTCCTCCGCCATCCACTCGAGGTAGCGCTCCGAGCCGGCCGCGACCGGCAGGGCGATGATCTCGACCACCTGGTACGGGTGGAGCGCCTTCAGGCGCCGCTCGAGCTCCTCGAACCGGGACCGGACGGTCTTGATGATGAGCAGCACCTCGGAGTCATCGTGCAGCGCACCATGCCAGCGGTAGGTGGACCGCCAGCCGCTCCGATTGACGCAGGCGGCGAGACGGTCGGAGACGAGCTCGCGGGCGATGCGCTCCGCCGTCGGGTCGTCCGGGCATGTACAGAGCACCACCAGGCCGTCTGTCATGAAATATTCGCCGGTCCCATCTTGAAATCGGAACACTGCTGCCTATCATTGGCAGCCGTCAAGGGAGAGTGCTAACACGCTCCCGCTACGTCAGCCCTAAGTTAACTATTTCAAGGAGCGTAAACCATGAAGATTCGTCCTCTTCATGACCGCGTCATCGTCAAGCGCCTCGAGGAGGATCGTACCTCCGCCGGAGGCATCGTGATTCCCGACACCGCGGCCGAGAAGCCGGTTCAGGGGAAGATCGTCGCGGTCGGCAAAGGCAAGATTCTCGAGGATGGCACCGTCCGTCCCCCCGATGTGAAAGTCGGCGACAAGATCCTCTTCGGCAAGTACAGCGGCACGGAAGTGAAGCTGGAAGGAGAGGAGCTCGTCGTGATGCGGGAGGAGGACATCATGGCGGTGATTGAGGGCAAGTAGGCCTTTGATTTTAAAGAGGTATTAGACCATGGCAGCCAAAGAAGTACGATTCAGCGACGACTCGCGGCAGCGGATGTTCAAGGGTGTCAACATCCTCGCCAATGCCGTAAAGGCGACGCTCGGCCCGAAGGGCCGCAACGCAGTGCTCGAGAAGAGCTTCGGGGCTCCGACCGTGACCAAGGACGGGGTGTCCGTCGCGAAGGAGATCGAGCTCAAGGACAAGTTCGAGAACATGGGCGCGCAGATGGTGAAGGAGGTCGCGTCCAACACATCCGATGAGGCCGGGGATGGCACCACGACGGCGACGGTGCTCGCGCAGGCGATCATCCGCGAGGGCCTGAAGGCCGTCTCCTCCGGTCGCAATCCGATGGACGTGAAGCGCGGCATCGACAAGGGAGTCGCGAGCGCCGTCGAGGAGCTGAAGAAGCTCTCGAAGCCCTGCAAGGACTCGAAGTCGATCGCCCAGGTCGGCACGATCTCCGCGAACGCCGACGAGTCGATCGGCAAGACGATCGCCGATGCGATGGAGAAGGTCGGCAAGGAAGGCGTCATCACCGTCGAGGAGGGCTCGGGCCTCGAGAACGAGCTCGAGGTGGTCGAGGGCATGCAGTTCGACCGCGGCTATCTCTCGCCGTATTTCATCAATAACCAGCAGAACCAGACGACCGAGCTCGAGAAGCCGGTCATCCTGCTGGTCGACAAGAAGATCTCGAACATCCGCGAGCTGCTGCCGCTGCTCGAGAGCGTCGCGAAGGCCGGGCGGCCGCTGCTCGCCGTCGCCGAGGATGTCGAGGGCGAGGCGCTCGCGACCCTCGTCGTCAACAACATCCGCGGCATCCTCAAGGTCGCGGCCGTCAAGGCGCCGGGCTTCGGCGATCGCCGCAAGGCGATGATGCAGGACATCGCGATTCTCACCGGCGGCACCGTGATCTCCGACGAGGTGGGCCTCTCGCTCGAGAAGGCGACGCTCAACGACCTCGGCGAGGCGAAGAAGGTGGTGGTCGAGAAGGAGAACACGACGATCATCGACGGCGCCGGCAAGCAGACCGAGATCAAGGGCCGCATCGAGTCGATCCGCCAGCAGATCGAGGAGGCCACCTCCGACTACGACAAGGAGAAGCTGCAGGAGCGCGTCGCGAAGCTCTCGGGCGGCGTCGCGGTGATCAAGGTCGGCGCGGCGACCGAGGTGGAGATGAAGGAGAAGAAGGCCCGCGTCGAGGACGCGCTGCACGCGACCCGCGCGGCCGTCGAGGAAGGCGTGGTGCCGGGCGGCGGCGTCGCGCTGATCCGGGCGCAGAAGGCGCTCGACAAGCTCGAGGGGCCGAACGAGGACCAGGCGGTCGGCATCCGCATCCTCAGCCGCTCGATCGAGGAGCCGCTGCGCCAGATCGTCGAGAACGCCGGCGAGGACGCCGCCGTGATCCTCAACAAGGTGAAGGAGGGCCGGGGCAGCTACGGATACAACGCCGCCTCCGGGGAGTTCGGCGATCTCATCGAGCAGGGGATCCTCGACCCGACCAAGGTCACGCGGCTCGCGCTGCAGAACGCGGCATCCGTCGCGGGACTGCTGCTCACGACGGAGGTGATGGTCGCCGAGGCTCCGAAGGAGGAGGAGCACAGCCATGCCGGTCCTCCGGGCGGCATGGGTGGAATGGATATGTAAACCCACCGCTCCGCCCGATCGGGTGGGACGGAGTGAACTCTCCTCGGCGAGGAGGGTCTCACAGGAGCTAGACCGTTACGTCCCGGTGCCGCGCGCCAGCGCGGCGCCGGGACGGAAAGTCGCGGAGCAAGACCCCCTAATCCGCGCAATACCTTGAACCCCGCTTCGGCGGGGTTTTTTTTCGGGTGGACCTGCGCCGGAGGCGGGGGTAATGTCTCAGCGACTCGATCGCTCGGGAGCACCTCGCTCGGGGACCGCCATGATCCGTCTGAAGTCCCGGCCCACCCGTCACGTCGCGGCGACGTGGTTGACCGCGCTCCTATTGAGCTGCGGCCTCGCGCTGGAGGCGTCCGCGTCGAGTCCCCAGGACACGCTCGATTGGGCGCGGGCCGCGCTGCAGCGCAATCCGGCGCTCGAGGTGGTCGCCGTCGATCCGGCAAGCGGACTCATCACCGTTCGCATCAAGCGGACGGGCAAGCTGCACCGCGTGCGGGCCGACGAGCTCATCGCGGCGCTCCCGCCGCCAGCGGCCGCAGCGTCCAGCGTGGCGCTTCCTGCGCCCGAGCAGTCCGGGCAGTCCTCGGAGGCACTGAACGAGCCCACCGGGCGCGTGCTCGCCTCCGGGCCGGGCTACCGCATCTCGGCGGCGGGTCCCGCGGAGGCTGCAAGCGCCTCGGCGCCCGCCGAGACGGACGCGGGCGCGGCGCTCACGAGCCTGCCGCTCGAGCGCCGTCACGATCCGATCGTTTGTCAGGGCGCGCGCCTGCTGCACATCGACAGCCGCAATCTCGAGTTCGACGGGGATGCGGTGAGCGCCGAGGCGGGCTGCGAGCTGCACATCACGAACAGCCGCATCGTCGCGCGCGGCTTCGGGATCTCGGTGCGCGGCGCGAGCGTTCACATCGACAACAGCTCCATCGAGGGAGGCGAGGGCTCGATCGAGGCTTCGGAGGGAGCGCAGGTGTATGCGCGCTCCTCGACGTTCGGCGGACTCATCCGCCGTCTCGACACGGCCGCGTTCCACGACCTCGGCGGGAATGTCGGGGACTGAGGCAGGAGAGCGGGAAGCTCGATTCGACGCGCCGCCGTGGATCTCCGAGTCGCGCGACCGCGTCTGCGCGGCGAGCGACTTCGTGCGGCAAGCCTGCGCGAGCGACCCGCGGCTCATCGCCGCGCTCTCCTCGAGCGGCGATCTCGCGCCGCACGCCCCGCGAGAGCCTCCCGTCGCGTACTTCGCCGCGCGCGCGCCGCGATGGCCCGAGGGCGCCCTGCCCGCGGACGAGGATTTCATGGCGGCCCTGCGCCGCTGGCGGCGGCGCGAGATGGTGCGGATCGCCTGGCGCGACCTCGCCGGCTGGGCGACGCTCGCTGAGACCCTCGCCGATCTCACCGCCTTCGCGGACCGCGCCGTCGAGACCGCGAGCCGCTTTGCCTGGTCGCGGCTCATCGGCGCCCACGGCGAGCCGCGATCCGGGGAGGGCGTGGTGCAGCCGCTCGTCGTCGTCGCGATGGGCAAGCTCGGCGGCGGCGAGCTCAATTTCTCCTCGGACATCGACCTCGTCTTCCTCTTCCCGGAGCAGGGCGAGACGAGCGGGGCGGCGGCCCTCTCGAACGAGGAGTTCTTCACCCGCCTCGGCCAGCACCTGATTCGCCTGCTCGATGCGCCGACCGCGGAGGGCTTCGTCTTCCGGGTAGACATGCGGCTGCGGCCGTTCGGGGCGAGCGGTCCGCTCGTCGCGAGCTTCGCGTCCTTCGAGGATTACCTCGTGCGCCACGGGCGGGACTGGGAGCGCTATGCGTGGATCAAGGCACGGCCGGTCACCGCGCCCGCGCGCTACGCCGAGCTGTACGCCGCGGCGATCCGGCCGTTCGTGTACCGGCGCTACCTCGACTACGGGGTCTTCCAGAGCCTGCGCGAGATGAAGGGCCTCATCGAGCGCGAGGTCGCGCGGCGCGAGCTCGAGGACGACGTGAAGCTCGGTCCCGGCGGCATCCGCGAGATCGAGTTCGTCGTGCAGGCCTTGCAGCTCATCCGCGGCGGCCGCGATACCCGCCTGCAGACCGCCTCGCTCCTCACCGCGCTGCGAGCGCTCGACGGCCACAAGCTACTCGCCTCGCAGGCGGTGGTGGAGCTCGAGGCCGCGTACGAGTTTCTGCGCCGGCTCGAGAACCGCCTGCAGATGCTCGCCGATGATCGTACCCATCTTTGGCCGCAGGATCCGGCGACGCGCGCGCGGCTCGCGGCCGCCATGGGGCTACCCGACGGTGAGCGGCTCGCGGCCGAGCTCGAGCGGCAGCGGCAGCGGGTGAGCCGCCACTTCCGCGCGGTGGTGTTCGCCGCCGCCGCAACCGGCGAGAGCCGGTCCGTCCTCATCGATCTGCAGCCGCCCGCGAGCGGCACCGGGGCCGCGCCGCAGATCGAGCTCGCGGCGCTCGCCGAGGGGTTGCGCGCGGCAGGCTTTGGCCCGAGCGCGACCGAGGCGGCGCGGCTGCTCGCGGAGCTGCGCGACTCGGCGCTCGTGCGCAAGCTCGACGCGCCGGGCCGCGAGCGTCTGCAGGCGCTGCTGCCGGAGCTTGCGCGGAGCATCGGTGCGGGCCGCGAGCCGCTTGCGGTGCTGAGGCGGGTCATGAGGATCCTCGAGGCGATCGGCCCGCGCTCGGCGTACTTCGCGCTGCTCAACGAGAGCGCCGTCGCGCGGGCTCGCTTGACGGAGCTCGCGGCCGAGGGTGACTTCCTCGCGAACCAGATCGCGACCTATCCCCTGCTCCTCGATGAGCTCGTCGATGAGCGCGTGCTCTCCCACAGCCCGACGCGGGCCGAGCTCGCCGAGGAGCTGCGGCTTGCGATGGATCAGGCGCCGGACGCC
Source organism: Gammaproteobacteria bacterium (assembly GCA_030040575.1). Lineage (GTDB taxonomy): Bacteria > Pseudomonadota > Gammaproteobacteria > Steroidobacterales > Steroidobacteraceae > JASHUC01. The sequence continues at coordinate 2,961 of JASHTK010000295.1, read as the reverse complement.
GACCCGGAGCGGCAGGTCGAGGCCCTGCGCCACTTCCAGCAGGCCTCGACGTTTCGCGTGGCGGTCGCGGATCTCGCGGGCCGCCTGCCCGTGATGAGAGTGAGCGACCGGTTGACGGAGATCGCCGAGCTCATCCTCGAGTACGCGATGGATCTCGCGTGGCGGCAGATCACGGCGCAGCTCGGGGTGCCGATGTGCGGGGAGGGTCCGGACCGGCGGCCGGTCGCGTTCTGCGCCGTCGGCTACGGCAAGCTCGGCGGCTTCGAGCTCGGCTACTCCTCGGATCTCGATTTGGTGTTCCTGCACGACTCGCACGGGGAGCGCCAGGAGAGCGACGGTCCGCGGCCGATCGACAATCAGCTCCTCATCATGCGGGTCGCGCAGCGCGTCATGCACCTGCTCACCCTGCACTCGGCCGCCGGCCGGCTCTACGAGGTCGACGTCCGGCTGCGCCCGAGCGGCAAGGGCGGGCTGCTGGTGACGAGCCTCATGGCGTTCGCGGAGTACCAGGAGCGGGAGGCCTGGACGTGGGAGCACCAGGCGCTGCTGCACGCGCGCGCGGTGGCCGGGGCGGCCCGCCTGCGCGCCGACTTCGAGCGGCTGCGGATGCAGGTCCTCGAGCATCACGTGCGGCGCGAGACGCTGCGCGCGGACGTTCGCGCGATGCGCGAGCGGATGCGCCGGGAGCTGTCGAGGACGCGACCGGGCGAGCTCGACATCAAGCAGGACGCGGGGGGCATCGCCGACATCGAGTTCCTCGCGCAGTACTGGGCGCTCCAGTGGGCCCGGGACTACCCGCCCGTCGCGCGGTTCTCGGACACGATCCGCCAGCTCGAGTCGGTCGCCTCCGCGAATCTCGTGCCGCAGGCGACCGTCGATGTGCTGACGCTCGCCTACCGCTCGTACCGGGCGTGCGTGCATCACCTCTCGCTCGAGGGGCGGCCCGCGATCGTTCGGGCGGAGGAGTTCTCGGCCGAGCGCGCGGCGGTGAGCGCGATCTGGGAGGCGACGCTCGGTCGCGTATAATCACCCCATCATGGCCGCCACCCCGCCGCTCGTTCAAGCGAACGCCCAGAATCAATACGAGGTGACGCCCGAGGATCTCCCGCTCTCCTGCCCGACGCCGGAGATGGTGCTGTGGAACTCCCACCCGCGGGTGTATCTGCCGATCGAGTCGACCGGCTGGGCGAAGTGCCCCTATTGCGGGGCCGAGTTCACGCTGGTCGCGGGCGCCCCGGCCGAGCACTGAGGCCGCGAGCTCAGGCGGGCGGCTTCGCCTGCCCGTCCGCCGTCCGGTACGGCGCGTAGGACTTCTCCTCCATGAGGCGCGATCCGAGCCGGGTATTGATCCGCTTCTTGATCGCGGCGCGCTCATCGTTCGAGAGGTAGACGGCGCGCGCGAGCTCGATGAACTCCCGATCGAAGCGCCGCGCGGACTCCAGCGCCCGGATGCGGTCCTCGATGTCCCAGAGCTTCTCGTTCACCGCCTGCAGCGCCCGCTCGTCCTCGGCGAGCGAGCGGTCGGCGCAGCCCGAGTCGCGCCACGTGGCGCTCAAGGCCTCGAGCTCGATGCGCACATTGCCGAGCGCGGCCCCGGTCATCCGCGCCGCCTTGATGCGCAGGATCGTGATCTTGTCGAGCAGCTCGCCCGGGGAGACCGGCACCAGGATGTCGCGCATGGCGCGCGCCAGTCTACCAAGGCGGGCGTGCGGGTGCCCGGGCGCCCGGGGCCGCGATGATAAACTCGGGCGGACGATGAGAGGCTGCAGCCGTGAATTCCGCCGACCGATGACCCGGATGCCGCGCAGGGCGGCCGGGCAGGCGGGCGCGCCCGCTGCTGCGGGGCTCGCCGCGGAGGGCCCGTGAGAGCGCAGTGGCCGCTCGGCTCCGAGGTCAGGCGTCGGGTGATCGCGGGCGGGGCGATGCTCTATGACGCCTCGCGAGCCGGCAACCTCTCGACGGCCGCGTTCGATCCGGCGTACTGGGGCTCGCGCGGGGAGCTCGAGGGCGAGGCTCGTGGCCGCGGCACGAGTTACTTCCTGCGCTCGCAGGGCCGGCACTGGGTCCTGCGCCACTACCGACGCGGCGGGCTCGCGACGCGGATCACGCGGGACCAGTATCTCTGGAGCGGCGAGTCGGCTTCCCGCCCGTTCGCCGAGTGGCAGCTCACCTACCACCTGCATCGCGCGGGACTGCCGGTGCCGGCGCCGATCGCCGCGCGCTACGAGCAGCAGGGGCTCACCTATCGCGGAGACATCATCACCGAGCGCGTGCCGGAGGCGCTGTCGCTCTGCGAGGGCCTGCGCGTCGGGGCGCTGTCGCTCCTCAACTGGATCGCGATCGGGCGCTGCGTGCGGCGCTTCCACGATCTGGGCGTCTGCCACGCCGACCTCAACGCTCACAATGTGCTCCTCGGGCGCGAGGATGAGGTGTTTCTCATCGACTTCGATCGCGGGAGCCTGCGCAAGCGCGGGCTGTGGTGCGACGCCAATCTCGCGCGCCTGCGCCGCTCGCTCGAGAAGGTGACGTACGGCCTGCCGCGCGATCGATTCACGGAGGCCGACTGGCACGGCCTGCTCGACGGCTATCGTCAATCGGCCGGCGCGCCGGCTCTGCAACCGCCCGCCGGAGCGGCCTGAGCCGCCCGCTGCTCGCGCCGCCGCGCCGCTCCCTCGTGCCTCGCCTGTATTCGCTGCTCGCCTACGCCCTCGCACCCGCGTACTGCGGCGTCCTCCTCTGGCGCGGCCTGCGCGAGCGTGGGTACTGGACGGGCTTCGGCGAGCGGCTCGGGCTCGGGCGGCCGCTCGGGGAGGGGAGCCTGTGGGTCCACGCGGCGTCGGTCGGTGAGGTCCAGGCCGGCGCGCCGCTCGTTCGGGCGCTGCGCCGTCGAGCGCCGCACTCGCCGCTCCTCGTCACGACCGCGACACCGGCCGGTGCGGCACGCGCGCGCGCGCTGCTCGC
>JASHTK010000294.1 GCA_030040575.1 Gammaproteobacteria bacterium | reverse complement strand
GCCCGTGGACATGAATTGCAGCGGCGTGCGGGGCGTTGCCGCGGCCATGAGCCGGATGCGCTCCCAGGGATCCTCCTTCTTGTAGCGGACGGCGACGCCTATGTGGGTGGAGGTGGTGAAGTCGATCGCCCTGAACCCGACGCGATCCATCACCGGCGCGATGGTCAGGGTCTTCGCCGTATCGATGCCGAGCGCCGCCCACAGGCACTGGTTGCCGTCGCGCAGCGAGGTCTCGACGAGTTGCAGATCGGCCATGATGCAAATTCTCCGTGAAGTCGGCTGCGAGGACCGCGACTTGGCGCTCAGGCCCGCGAACCGCGCTCCGAGCCCCCGGCCCGCTCGAGGAGCCGTGCCACGAAGCCCGTGTCCACGCCGCCCGCCTGGAACCGCTCGTCGGCGAGCACCGCCGCGAGAAACGTGAGGTTGCTCGCGACGCCGGCGAGGCGAGTGGCCGCGATCGCCTGGCGCAGGCGCGCGAGCGCCGCCGCGCGGTCCGCGCCGTGCGCGATGATCTTGGCCAGGAGCGAATCATAGAACGGCGGCACGCGCGAGCCGCCCTCGATGTGCGTATCGACGCGAATCCCCGGGCCGCCGGGCCAGGATACCTCGGTCACCCGTCCCGGGCTCGGCGCGAAATCCTGCGCCGGATCCTCCGCGTTCACCCGGCATTCGATCGCGCACCCGCTCGGGCGCACATCACGCTGCCCGAGGCGCAGCCCTTCGCCCCCGGCGATCGCGATCTGCTCGGCGACGAGGTCCACGCCGGTCACCGCCTCGGTCACCGGGTGCTCGACCTGGATGCGCGCATTCATCTCGAGAAAGTAAAACTCGCCTCGCTCCCCATCGACGAGGAACTCCACCGTTCCTGCGCCGCGGTAGGCCAGCCTCTCGGCGAAGCGTACGGCCGCCTCCTCGATGCGCTGCAGGAGGCTTGCCGCCAGGCCCGGCGCGGGGGTCTCCTCGATGAGCTTCTGGTAGCGGCGCTGCACCGAGCAGTCCCGCTCGCCGAGGTGAATCACCCGGCCGGCACCGTCCCCGAGGACCTGAACCTCGATGTGACGTCCTGGCGTGACGAACCGCTCGAGATACACGCGCGCATCGCCAAATGCGGCGCCGGCCTCCGAGGAGGCGAGCTCCATCGCGCGCGGCAGCTCCTGCAGCCGATCGACCCGCTTCATGCCCCGCCCGCCGCCGCCGCCGACCGCCTTGACGAGCAGCGGCGCGCCGATTCGCCGGGCGAGCGCGAGCGCCGCCGCGGCGTCGGCCGCCGCACCCCCCGGGACGACGGGCACATTTGCCGCTTCGGCCTCGGCGCGGGCGCGGAGCTTGTCGCCGACGGCCTCGATCTGGTCGGCGGTCGGACCGATGAAAATGATGCGCTGTGCCTCGCACAGCCGTGCGAGCGCCGCGCGCTCCGAGAGAAAGCCGTAGCCGGGATGAATCGCGTGGGCCCCGGCGCCGAGAGCGGCTTGCACGACCGTCTCGACCCGCAGGTAGCTCTCGGTGGAGCGGGCCGGCCCGATGCAGAGCGTGCGGTCCGCCAGCCGCGCCGGCAGCGAGTCGCGGTCCGCGACGGAGGCCGCGAGCACGGTCTCGATCCCGAGCGCGCGGCACGTCCGGATGATTCTCGCCGCGATCTCTCCCCGGTTGGCGATGAGAATTCGGCGAATCGCCGCCACGTTCAGCCTGTCTTGCCGACCCGCATGAGCGTCTCGCCGTACTCGACGAGCGCGCCGTCGCGGGCGAGGATCTGCGCCACCCGGCCGCTCACGCCGGCGCGCACGGTGTTCATCAGCTTCATCACCTCGATGATGCCGATGATCGTCTGCTCCTCGACGGCGGAACCGACCTCGACGAACGGGGGCGCGCCGGGCTTCGGCGCCCGATAGAACGTGCCGAGCAGGGGCGCCGGCACATCCCGAAAAGCGGGATCGGCGGTGGACGGTGTCGGGGCAGCGGGCGCAGCCGGCCGCGATGCGGCCCCTGCAGGGGCCCCAGCCGCAGCAGGTGGGGCCGAGCTCTCGATCGGCGCCGCACTCGAGCCGCCGCGGCGCAGGCTGAGCTTCACGCCGTCGATCTCCAGATCCAGCTCGTCGAAACTCGAATCCTCCAGCAGCTTCGTGATCTGCGCTACGTCCTTCGCCGTGAGCGTCACCGGCGTCCTCCGAAGATGGACATCACGTGCGAGAGAGGATTGTCCGCGGGACGGGCGGCCGGCCGACTCTTCATGGCCGACCAGACGGTCTCCGGCCGGCTCTGCAAGAGCAGGATGCCGCCGGTGCGCCGATCGATCGCCCACTCGATGTCCTGCGGCCGTCCGTAATGGCGCTCGACGCTGCGCGCGACCGCGCGCAGGGCCTGGATCTCCTCGTCGCTCAGGCACGCCGCGCGGCGCAGCTCCTGCGGAACCGGCACGGCCTCGATTCCGCCGGCCGGCGCTGACGCCGCGCCCGATGCCGGACCGCCGGCCGCGGCGGCCGTCCCTCCGCCGCGCAGCGCGGCCGGGACATGCTGAATCGCCTTCTCGGAGATCTCACGTACCGAGATGTCGCCGGTGATCTTGCCTACCACCCAGCGATCGGGCGTCACCTCGCCCCCGACGACGGCCGAGCCGAGCCCCCAGGAGCCCTCGATCGTCACGACCGACCGGTCTCCCGTCGTCGGGCTGCGGGTGAACATCACGCCGGCGGTCCGCGAGTCCACCATGCGCTGCACCACGACCGCCATCGCGACGCCCTCCTCCGGCATGCGGTGGCTCAGGCGGTAGCTGATCGATTCCACCGAGTACAGGCTCGCCCAGCAGCTGCGCACCCGCTCGAGCGTCTGGTCGGCGCCGAGCACCCAGAGGTAGGTGTCCTGCAGGCCGGCGAAGCTCGCATCGACCGCGTCCTCGGTCGTCGCGGAGGATCGCACCGCCACGGGTGTGCGCGCCTCGTCGCGGCAGAGCGTCGCGTGAGCGGAGAGGATCGCCGCGAGCACGTCGGCGGGCAGCGGTGCCTCCTCCACTCTCGCGCGCAGCGTCTTCGAGCACGCCGTCAGCGCCTCGAGATCCTCCGGGTGCAGCGCCTGCACCCGCGCACGCATGGGCGAGCCCCGCTCGAGCTCGGCGAGGAAGCGCTCGAACGCCTGCGTGCGAACGACGAAGCCGGGGGGTACCGCGATGCCGGCGCGTTGCAGCTCCCCGAGGCTGCCGCCCTTGCCGCCGACGTGCGGGCGGTCATGCAGGCCGATCTCCTCGAACCAGCTGACGTGAGTGGATGAACCCATGCGTATCCGATCGCTCCCTGGTATCGGCCCGCCCGTCGCTCGGTCGCGCGTCCCGCGACCCTATTGAAGGATGGTCACGATGCCGCGGCCTCCGTCGACGCGGATGCGCTGGCCGTCCTTGATCCGGGTGGTCGCGCTGCCCGTTCCGACCACGGCGGGTAGCCCGAACTCCCGCGCGACGATGGCCATGTGGCTCATCGAGCCGCCGATGTCGGAGACCGCAGCCGAGATCTTCTGGAAGAGCGGCGCCCACGTGGGATTCGTGATCTGGCAGACGAGGATGTCGCCCTTCTCGATGCGGGAGATCTCCTCCACCGACTTCACCACGCGCGCCGGCCCTTCGACGACACCGCTCGATGCGGCGAAGCCCTTCAGCTCGTTGCTCGAGGCCTCCCGGCCCACCGCGAGCCAGGCATCGAGGCTCTCGCGCGTGATGCCCCAGAGCATGACGATCGCGGGATCGTCGATCACATCGGGAACCGGCCCGAGGGCGGGCGGCGTGTCGTGCTTGGCCCACGCCGCGAGCGCCGCGCGGCGCTCGGCGACGATCCGCGGCCAGTGTTGAGGCCCGCGGGGCGGCGAGCCGTTCGACCAGGAGGTCATGAGATCGATGATCGCCGACTCGAGCTCGTAGTGGTTGAGCTGGAACACGTCCTCCGCCGCGAGGAAGAAGCCGTGCCCGGCGAGCAGCGCGCCGAACTCCCGGATCTTGTTGAAGAAGAGGTTCGTGTACCAGTGCTCACAGTAGAACTTGTGCCCCTCGACGTAGGGAAACACCCGGTGCGCGAGCTGAATCATCTGGTCGTACGCCGCCCGCTCCTCCTCCGTCGCGAGCAGCTCCCGGTAGTCGGCGATCAGCTGCTCGCGCTCGGTCTTGAGCTTTGCGTGGTCGCGCTGCAGCGATTCTCCCGCCTTCACCCGTCCGACGTATCCCGGGATCGCCGCGAAGGGCATCGACAGATCGTCGTTCCACGAGCGGTGGTAGTGATAGAAGCCGTCCCCGACGTTGACGTTGAACCAGGGATCGCGGGAGGCCTCGAGCTCCCGCAACCACTCGCGCCCGGGCGGGCCCGCCCGCTCGAGCGATGCGATGATCGCCGCGGCGGGGATGCCGTCGCGGAACTGCCCCTCGACGCCGAGCTCGACCGCGCGGCGCGCGAGGCGTCTCACCTCCTCGTCGGGCCGGAAGATCTCGGCCTCGATGCCCGCGACCATGCGCGCGACGGTCTGCTCGCCGATCTCGGGGAACGCCTGCTTGCAGAAGGCGAAGAACGTCATGTACGCCCCGTACCCGAGCAGCAGGAACTCGAAGTGGTGGTGCCACATCCGGAAGTAGCCCTCGAGCGTCTTCTGGTACGTGTCGAGGAGCCAGTGGTTCGAGGCGATGCCGCGCCCGGCCCGCACGTGCTCGAGCGGCTCGAATTCGGGCAGCTCGAGCCTCGGCAGCGCCTGGGCGTCGCGGATGAGCTGCAGCATCTTCTCGCGCCACTGCGCGTAGAGCCGCTCCCAGTGCTCGTAGTAGTAGAAGGCCCGCTGCTGGAATTCCGCGGTGCGGCGCGCGATCTCGGCCGGGTCCGTCACGGCATTGCCGCCGATGTACACCCGCCCGTTGATGATGCGGTGATCGATCCCGAGCGTCGTCGGCAGGCAGTGCACGCGGGTATTCGAGGATCCGAGTGCGCAGTACGCCGCCTCCGCCGTCACCATGTCGAACGCCGACATCGGCTCCGGGAAGTGCATGGAGTTGTAGAACCAGAAGCGGTCGTCGTCGGCGCGGGTGAACTGGATGAAGTACGGGTAGGCCGCCTGCGCCCGCTCGGTCCCGGGAAGCACCGTGAGCGAGCTCGGCAGCGGAAAACCCTTCGCTTCAGGCTTGCTGCTCATGACCCTCTCCACGCCGGCGGACGGCGCGCCCCGCTCGCTCACCAGCTCGAATTCGTCATAAAGTGAAATCGTATCGGCGCGATATCGAGCCTGCGCGGATGATAGCGCAAGGGCTTGGCACGGCACTGCAACCCTAGGTCCCCGTGCGCTTTCAATGACTTGGGTGCGAGCCGGACCGTGCGGCCCGCCCAACGCCGCGGGCCCGCCGCGTGCGCGGGCCCGCGGTCGGTATTGGCTGGGGGACTAGGATTCGAACCTAGGTTAACGGAGTCAGAGTCCGCTGTCCTACCACTAGACGATCCCCCAGGAGCGGCCGTGGCGGCGAGCGCTCCTTCAGCGCTTGGAGTACTGCGTCCCGCGGCGGGCCTTGCGCCGGCCGACCTTCTTGCGCTCCACCTCGCGCGCATCGCGCGTGACGAATCCGGCGGCGCGGAGCGGCTTGCGCAGTGCCTCATCGTAATCGATGAGCGCGCGCGTGAGGCCCATGCGGATGGCGCCCGCCTGGCCGGTGGTGCCGCCGCCCGTCACGTGCACGGAGATGTCGAACTTGGCGCCGAGCTGGGTCACCTCGAGCGGCTGGCGCACGATCATGCGGCCCGTCTCGCGGCCGAAGAACTCATCGAGCGGCCGGTCGTTGACGGTGATGCGGCCCGTGCCGGTCTGCAGATAGACCCGGGCCGTCGCGGTCTTGCGTCGGCCGGTGCCATAGTGCTGCGGGAGCGCCATCGGTCAGATCTCGAGCGGCTGGGGCTGCTGCGCAGCGTGCGGGTGCTTTGCCCCCGCAAAGACGTGCAGCTTCCTGAACATGCGCCGGCCCAGGGGATTCTTCGGCAGCATGCCCTTCACCGCGAACTCGATCGCGCGCTCCGGGTGCTCATCGAGGAGCTTGCCGAGCCCGATCGACTTGATCCCGCCGATGTGTCCGGTGTGGTGGTAGTAGATCTTGTCCGTGAGCTTGCGCCCGGTCACCCGGATCTTCTCCGCGTTGACGACGACGATGTGGTCGCCCGTGTCCACGTGGGGGCTGTAGATCGGCTTGTGCTTGCCCTTGAGGCGGTGGGCGATCCGCGAGGCGAGGCGCCCGAGCGTTTTGCCGCTCGCATCCACGAGGTACCAGTCGCCGCGAACCTGGCCGGGCCTGGCGAAAACCGTGCTCATCCTGAAGACTCCGCCCCTGCGCCGCGCGATGAGGACGGCGGGGTGCCGAAAAGGGCGGCAAGTGTACTCAAGCACACCCGGCAATGCAAAAGAGCGGGCGCTCGGCCGGCGGCTTGAGAGGGGCCCGAGCCCCGCTCGGCGCCGGATATAATGTTCGCCATGGGACCGGACCGGCTCCTCGAGCCCCTCATCACGGCGGCGGACCGGGCGCTG
>JASHTK010000031.1 GCA_030040575.1 Gammaproteobacteria bacterium | reverse complement strand
GACTGCCGCGCCGCGCCGTGCACCGGCGGGCGCCCGGCGCAAGCCGCGCAGCGGCGGCGAGGAGGGTGGCGCCGAGCCCGAGCCGACCGGAGGCCGGGCATGAGCGTCACGCCCGAGGCGGTCAAGCAGCTCCGCGAGCGCACCGGGGCGGGCGTGATGGAGTGCAAGAAGGCGCTCGTCGAGGCGAAGGGCGATCTCGACGCCGCCGCCGAGCTGATGCGCAAGCAAGGCCTCGCCAAGGCGGACAAGAAGTCGGCGCGGGTCGCCGCGGAGGGCGTCATCGTCGTCGAGCGGACGCCGGATGGACACGCCGCGGCGATGGTGGAGGTCAACTGCGAGACCGATTTCGTGGCGCGCGAGCGGGAGTTTCGCGCCTTTGCCGAGGAGGTTGCCGCGCGCGTCCTCGCCGACCGCCCGGCCTCGCTCGAGGCGCTGCTCGCAGCCCGGCTCGCGACCGGGGAGACGATGGACGAGCGCCGCCGCGCGCTCATCGCGCGGATCGGCGAGAATATCGGCGTGCGCCGCCTCGTCGTGCTCACGGCGCCGGGGCACCTCGGCGCGTACGTGCACGGTACGCGGATCGGCGCGCTCGTCGCGGTCGAGGGCGGAGACGCCGCGCTCGCGCACGATCTCGCCATGCACGTTGCGGCGAGCAGCCCGAGATACCTGGCGGCGGCCGACGTGCCGGCCGAGGTGGTCGCGAAGGAGCGCGCGATCCTCACCGAGCGGGCGCGGGGCGAGGGCAAGCCGCCCGAGATCGTCGCGAAGATGGTGGAGGGCGGCTGCGCAAGTCCCTCGGCGAGATCACGCTGGCCGGGCAGGCCTTCGTCAAGGACCCCGAGACCTCCGTCGAGAAGCTCCTGAAGGGGGCGCGCGCGCGCGTCACGGCGTTCGACCGCTTCGAGGTCGGCGCGGGCATCGAGAAGAGGCAGGGCGACTTCGTCGCCGAGGTGATGGCGCAGGTGCACGGCAGCTCGGACGATCCGGTCCGGCACTGAGGCGCCGCTGGCAAGGAAGACCCCGCCGAGGCGGGGTCTTCTCTATCGGCCTCGAGGCCGTGAGGATCGAACAGTATGGCGACGACAGCACCTCCCCGCTACGCACGCATCCTCGTCAAGCTCTCCGGCGAGGCGCTCATGGGCGCGGCGGACTACGGCATCGATCCGGCGGTGCTGAGGCGCATTGCCGGGGAGATCGTCGCGATCGCCGCGACGGGCGTCCAGGCTGCCCTGGTGGTCGGCGGGGGCAACATCTTCCGGGGAGCGGGGCTCGCGCGCGCCGGCATGGACCGCGGGACCGCCGATCAGATGGGCATGCTCGCGACCGTCATGAACGCGCTCGCCATGCAGGACTCCCTCGAGAGCCTCGGGCTGCAGTCGCGCGTGATGTCCGCCATCCGCATCAACCAGGTCTGCGAGGACTATATCCGCCGCCGCGCCATCCGCCATCTCGAGAAGGGGCGGGTGGTCATCTTCGCCGGCGGCACCGGCAATCCCTTCTTCACGACCGACACCGCCGCCGCGCTCCGCGCGATCGAAATCGATGCGGACGTGCTGCTCAAGGCGACCAAGGTGGACGGGGTCTACTCGGACGATCCGGTGCGCAATCCGGCCGCGGTGCACTATCCGCGCCTCACCTTCGACAAGGTGCTCGCCGACAAGCTGAACGTCATGGACGCGACGGCGATCGTGATGTGCCGCGACAACCGCCTGCCCTTGCGCGTGTTCAACCTCAACCGCTCGGGGGATCTCACGCGCATCGCCCGCGGCGAGGACGTAGGCACGGTCGTCACTTTCGAGTAACGTGCGCGTCGGAGGCCGGGGCGAGGGGGTGCGCCCGCGGCCGCAAGCGAGGGTTGCCACATGCTCGATGATTTGAAGAAGGACGCCCAGGCGCGCATGGCGAAGTGTGTGCAGACCTTCCTCGCGGACCTGAAGAAGCTGCGCACCGGACGCGCCCACCCGAGCCTCATCGAGCACCTGAAGGTGGACTACTACGGCTCGGAGGTGCCTTTGCAGCAGATCGCGAGCATCAACGTGGAGGAGGGCCGTACCCTGGTGGTGTCCCCGTGGGAGAAGACGATGGTGCAGGCGATCGAGAAGGCGATTCACAAGTCCGACCTCGGCTTGAACCCGCTCACCGCCGGAACGGTGATCCGCGTGACGATGCCCCCGCTCACCGAGGAGCGCCGGCGCGACATCTCGAAGGTCGTGCGTCACGAGGCGGAGAGCGCGCGCGTCGCGGTGCGCAGCGTGCGCCGCGAGGTGATGGCGGACGTGAAGGAGATGCAGAAGGAGAAGCGGCTCTCGCAGGACGATGAGCGCCGCGCGGAGGCGGAGATCCAGAAGCTCACGGACAGGCACGTCGCCGAGATCGACCAGGCCCTCGCCGCCAAGGAGAAGGAGATCATGCAGGTTTGAGGCGATCCGCCCTCGGCCGAGGCTTGCGGGTTCCCCGACGCTCACCATGTCCCTGCCCCGCCACATCGCGATCATCATGGACGGCAATGGGCGGTGGGCCGCCGCGCGCGGCCTGCCGCGCCACGCGGGCCACAGCGCCGGCATCGAGGCCGTGCGTGCGTGCGTCGAGCGCTGCGTCGAGCGGCGCATCGAGGCGCTCACGCTCTTTGCGTTCTCGAGCGAGAACTGGAGGCGCCCCGGCGAGGAGGTCGCCCGGCTCATGGGGCTGTTCGTCGATGCGCTCGACCGGGAAGTCGCCGAGCTGCACGCGAACCGGGTGCGGCTGCGCTTCATCGGCGAGCGCGGGCGGCTCGCCGTTCGGTTGCAATCGCGCATCGCCGCGGCAGAGGGCAAGACGGCGGGCAACGACGGGCTTGCGCTGCAGATCGCCGTGAGCTACGGAGGCCGCTGGGACATCGTGCGGGCGGCGCAACGGCTCGCCGCGCAGTGCGCCGAGGGGGTGCTGCAGCCGCGCGAGCTCACCGAAAGCCACGTTGCGGCCGCGCTCGAGCTTGCCGGGCTGCCGGATCCGGATCTGTTCATCCGCACGGGGGGCGAGCGGCGCATCAGCAACTTCCTGCTCTGGAACCTCGCCTACACCGAGCTTTACTTCACCGACCTCAACTGGCCGGACTTCGATGTGGCCGCGCTCGAGGAGGCCCTCGAGTGCTATGCCCGGCGCGAGCGACGCTTCGGACGCGTCGCCGGGCCCGCGCCGCGGAGCACGGTGCGTGCTTAGAACTCGCATCATCACCGCGGCGGTCCTGGTCGCGCTGCTGCTCACCATCGTCCTGTGCCTGCCGCCCGTCGCGACCCTCATCGCCTTCACCGCCGTCGTGCTCGCCGGTGCCTGGGAGTGGTCGGCGTTCCTGCGCGTGGCGACCCCGGCCGTGCGCGTGCTCTACGTCGCCGCCGTCGCCGTGATGCTGCTCCTGGTCTGGTGGCTCACCGCGACCTCGGCCGGCAGGGCCGCGGTGCTCGCGATCGCGGTCCTCTGGTGGGTCATCGCGCTGCTCTGGGTCGTCTTTGCCCCGCGCCGCGCCGCGAGCTGGTCCGCCGCCCTCGCCGGACTGC
>JASHTK010000293.1 GCA_030040575.1 Gammaproteobacteria bacterium | reverse complement strand
CAGCTGCTCGCGCGTCTTCGCCCCGATGATCACCGAGGTGACGGCCGGCTGGTGCAGGAGCCAGGCGAGCGCGACGCGCGCGACCGAGGCGTCGTGCGCCGCGGCGATCGGGCCCGCCGCATCGATGATGCGGAAGGCGCGCTCGCGGTCGATGGGCGGAAAATCGAAGCTGCTGCGCCGCGCGTCCTGCGGCCCCTTCCCCGCGCGCGAGAACTTGCCGGTGAGGAAGCCTCCGGCGAGCGGGCTCCACGGCAGGATCGCGAGGCGCTGGTCGCGCGCGAGCGGCACGATCTCCCGCTCGAGCTCGCGCCCGGCGAGCGAGTAGTACGCCTGGATGCTCTCGAAACGCGCAAGTCCGCGCCGCTCGCAGACGCCGAGCGCCTTGGCGATCTGCCAGGCGGCATGATTGCTGACGCCGAGATAGCGCACCTTGCCCGCGCGCACGCAGTCATCGAGCGCATCGAGCGTCTCCTCGATCGGCGTGAGCGGATCGATTCCGTGGATCTGATACAGATCGATGTGATCGAGCTGCAGCCGCTTGAGGCTCTGCTCGACCGCGTGCAGGATGTGGTAGCGGGAGAGCCCGAGCTGGTTTGCGCCGGCACCCATGCGCGCGAGCACTTTCGTCGCGAGCACGAACTCATCGCGCGCGAGGCCGAGGTTGCGGAACGCTTGGCCGAGCAGGCTCTCGGAGCGGCCGGCGGAGTACACGTCCGCCGTATCGAAGAAGTTCACGCCGTGGTCGAGCGCGTCCTTTACGAGGCCGTCCACGGCCGGCTGATCCATCTTGCCGATGGCGCTCCAGAGGCCCTCGCCTCCCCCGAAGGTCATCGCCCCGAGGCAGATCTCCGAGACGAGCAGGCCGGTATCGCCGAGCTTCCTCATGCGCATGATGTGCTTCTCCCTTCGCGAGGCGCGGGCCGTCCCCTCACCTCACCGCATAGTAGCGGAAGAGCGAGTGGTCGGGATTCGTGCGCCGCTCGCCGCCGCCGACGATCACGGTGCGGTTGAGCCAGTCGTGAGCGCCCTCGGGGGCGCGGAAGTACGGCGTGCACCGGAAGTACGCGCTGCGCCCGGTCGCAGGCTCGGCGCCGTAGACGTACCCGAGGTTGCGGATGTAGATGAGCGTGCCGTCGCTCGCCTCGAGCAGGTAGTGGGCGTTGAGCTCGACGACGCCGTCCGCTCGCACCGTCGCCCAGTCCGCCCCACTGTAGTCCACGACCTTGCCGTTGAGCCGCGGGCCCTCGATGAGGCCGCCCTTGACCGAGGTGTACCCCTGGCTCGCCCCGCCCGAGACGGGCCCGAAGATCCGCCGCTCGTGAAAGTCGATCCGGATGTCAAAGACATGCTCGAGTTTGAGAGAGACTGAAGTGTCCATGCGCTCGGCCTCGGTGCCCGCAAGGTGATGTGCGCGCCGCGCTTCGCGGGCGTCGCAGACGTGGCAGACGTCGCGGCCGACGATAGGCTCGCCGGACCCGGGCCGGCAAGGCCTCGCGCGCGAAAGCTCTCACCGCGCGGCGGCGCGGCTGGGCTATAGTGCCGCGATTCCCCCCTCGAGCGAGCTTGCGGCGGCCGATGGTGAGGCAAGGACCTCGATGCGTACCGTGAAGGCGTTCGACTACATCGTCGTCGGCGCCGGCTCGGCGGGTTGCGTCCTTGCGGGCCTGCTCTCCTCGGACCCCGGCAACTCCGTGCTGCTGCTCGAGGCCGGAGGCCCCGAGACGCGGCACTGGCGGATGAAGATCCCGCTCGCCTGGCGCGACACCTTCATGGACCCGCGCCTCGGCTGGGGCTACTCGAGCGAGCCCGAGCCGCACGCGGACGGCCGGCGCATTCCCGTGCCGCGCGGCAAGGTGCTCGGCGGCTCCTCCTCGGTGAACGGCATGATGTACTCGCGCGGCCACCCGGCCGATTACGACGGCTGGCGCGACTTGGGGCTCGCGGGCTGGAGCTATGCCGAGGTGCTGCCGTACTTCCGCCGCTCGGAGGCGAATTGGCGCGGCGAGTCGCTCTATCACGGCGGGTCGGGGCCCCTCACCGTCGCGCGCCACATCACGGACGATGTGCTCTATCCGCGGCTCATCGCGACGGCGGAGAGGCTCGGCTATCGCCGGCTCGATGATTTTCACGGCGCTGAGGTCGAGGGGTTCAGCGCCCCCGACTTCAACGTACACCGCGGCCGCCGGGCAAGCACCGCCGCCCGCTACCTGCGCCCGGCCATGGGACGCCCGAACCTCGTCGTCGAGACGCGCACGCTCGCGCACCGAGTCCTCTTCGACCGCGAGCGGGCGATCGGCGTCGAGTACGCGCGCGGCGGCGCGCTCGCCCAGGCGCACGCCGACCGCGAGGTGATCCTCGCCGCCGGCGCATTCAACTCCCCGCAGCTGCTCCTGCTCTCCGGCGTCGGGCCGGCGGGGGATCTCGAGGCGCTCGGCATCCCCGCGCTCCACGATCTCCCGGGCGTCGGTCAGAATCTCCAGGACCATCAATCGGTCGGCGCCGTGCTCGCGGCGAGCGGGCCGATCACCTTCGAGTCGCAGCTGCGCCTCGACCGGCTCGCGCTCGCGACGCTGCGCTGGCAGCTCACCGGCACCGGAGCGCTCGCCGGCCTTCCGGTCGCAGCGCAGGGCTTCTTGAGGATCCGACCCGAGACGCGCGGAGCCGACGCTCAATTCCTCGTGAGCCCGGTGTCGATGGGCGCGCGCTCCTGGTTTCCCGGCTGGCGGCACGGGGCCGGCCACGTGTTCTCCGTCGCGAACGTCGCGCTGCATCCGCGGAGCCGGGGCCGAGTGACGCTGCGGTCGAGCGACCCGAAGGACGCGCCGCGCATTCTGTTCAATCTGCTCGAGAGGCCCGAGGACCGGGAGACGCTGCGGCACATGCTGCGATTCGTGCGGACGTTCTTCGCGACCGAGCCCGCAGCGCGGCTCGTGAAGCAGGAGATCCTGCCGGGCGCGGGCGTCCGCAGCGATGCGGAGCTCGATGCGCACATCCGCCGCTCGGTCGCGACGGCGATGCATCCGACCAGCACGTGCGCGATGGGCGTCGATGCGCAGGCGGTCGTCGACGCCGAGCTCAGGGTGCGCGGGCTCAAGGCGCTTCGTGTCGTCGATGCGTCGGTCATGCCGGGGATCGTCGGCGGCAATACCAACGCGCCCGTGATCATGATCGCGGAGAAGGCGGCGGACATGATTCTCGGGCGACCGCCCCTGCCCGCTGCGACGCTTCCGATCTGACGCAGCGACGCTCGGGCAGCGAGCCGCGAGGCTCGCGCCGCGCGCTCGAGGCCCGCGACGATCGCTCGGCCATCCCTAGCCTACCGGCGGCACGAGCTTCCCGGTCACCGGATGCGGATAGTGAAACGGCATGATGAAGGTATGAGGCCACCTGGGCGGGTCGGGACGGAATTCGTCCGGGCCGCCGGGATTCTCGGGGTAGAGCGTCGCGTACGGCGAGACGATCAGGGGCTCGAGCCCGGCGTGCGCCCAGCCCTGCTCGAGCCGCGCCTGGTAGACGATGCGGTAGTCGAAGAGCCGGATCTTCCAAACACCGTCCTCCTTCGCGTACTCGTTCTCGTAGATGCCCGCCTCGAGAAACTGAGCGGGAATGCGCGGTGGGGCGTCCTGCTTGCTCGCGTGCACGCCACCCTGCAGAAAGCACCGGAACCGGCCCTTCGCCGTCTTGCGGTCGGGCGACACGTCCACGATGTCCTGGGCGAGGATGTGCTCGAAGAGCACGCCGTAGGCCGGGCCGTCGAGCCCGAGGCCGCCCCCATAGAGCCGGCGAGCGCCCCGCTTGCCGTGGAAGATCCCGTTCAAGAAGTAAAGCACCGCGTCCTCGGCGAACAGGTCGATGACCTCGGCGAACAGGCACTTGTCCATGTAGTAGCCGTACTTGAACTGCAGGGTGCGCACGGCGTGCACATCGGCCTGCAGGCCCACCTCGCTCCTCAAGGCCTCGAGCTCCCGGCGCATCGCGCGAAGCTGCTCATCGACGCTCATCGGTCTCTCCCGGTCTGCTGCGCGCTCAGGTCTTCGGCTGCTGCTCGAGCGCGTGGCGGCGCATCGCCTCGATGTCGTCGTCGAGCTCCATGTAGCGACCCGAGAGCGCATCGTACCGGCCGGAGGCGAGCGCGAGGCACCGCGCCACGCAGCGCGCAAGGTCCGCATCGCGCTCGGGCGAGTCCCTGCGGCCCCGGATCCGGGCGACCATGCCCGGGAGCCAGCGCTGCGCATCGGGCGAGCCCACCGTTTGCTCGGCAATCCCGGTGAACGCAAAGCCCGGATCGATCGCGAACACGCTCACGCCGAGGGCGGAGGTCTCCGCCGCCACCTCGGCCGTGATGCGGGTCTGGGCGATCTTGCCGACGCAGTAGGCCGAGAGGTAGGGGGCAACCAGGCGGCTCGCGAGCGCCGAGACGAGGATGATCCGGCCGGCGCGCCGCTCGATCATGCCCGGCAGGACGCGCCGCAGATAAAGGAACGGGGCGCGGATGTGCACCTGCTCGGCCGCCCACCACTCGTCGGGGTCCACGGTCCACATCGGCCCGAACGGGCCGGGCACACCGGCGTTGCTCACGAGCAGGCCGATCGGGCCCCATGCGCTCTCCGTCGTCGAGATCACCCGCTCCACATCGCCCGGCTGGGTGACATCGCCCGCGACCACGAGCGCGCGGCCCCCTGCCGCCGTGATCTCGGCGGCGACCGCATCGAGCTCTGCGCGCGTGCGCGAGGTGAGCGTGACCGCCGCGCCCTCCCGCGCGAATCCGAGCGCGATCGCCTTGCCGAAGCCGCGTCCGGCGCCGGTCACCACCGCGACCGCGCCCGCCAGCTGACCTGCCATCGGTGCCCCTCCCTCGCGGACTCCCGCAAGCTCGAGAGCCGCAGTGTAAGCCAGCGATCCGCCGGCGGCAGCCTGCGGACCTCCCCCGGGGGCTCGCAGGCTCGCCGGACCTTCCCGGCGATCTGGTAGAGTGCCCGGCGCATCGTGAGGGGATGGCCCATGAGCAACGATGAAGTGCAGTCCCTGCGGGCCGAGGTGGCGCGGCTCACTCGACAGGTCGCGGCGCTCGAGGATGCTCAACAGGTGCGCCGGGTACAGTTCGCGTACGGCTACTACATGGACAAGGGGCTGTACCAGGAGGTGGTCGACCTGTTCGCCGAGGACGGCGAGGTGCGTTTCATGGGCGGGATCTTCCGCGGCAAGCACCGCGGCGTGAGCCGGCTCTACCTCGACCGCTTCCGCACGACCTTCACGCACGGCCGGAACGCTCCGGCCTACGGCTTCATGCTGGAGCATCTGCAGCTGCAGGACATCATCGATGTGGCGCCGGACCGCTCGAGCGCCCGCGGGCGCTTCCGCTGCTTCATGCAGGCCGGCAGCCACACGAGCAAGGCGGACCGGGTCGGCGCCTTGCCTCTGCAGTGGTGGGAGGCCGGCGTCTACGAGAACACGTACGTGAGGCAGGAGGGCATCTGGAGGATCCAGGTGCTCAACTACTGCCTCTCCTGGCAGGCCGAGTACGAGCGGGGCTGGGCGCACAGCAAGCCGCACGCGGGCCCGTTCTTCGAGAAGACGTACCCCGAGGATCCGGGCGGGCCCGATGAGATCCTCGCGCAGCGCCCGGCGTTCTGGCCGCAGACCGCGGTCGTCCCGTTCCACTTTCCGCACCCCGTGACCGGCAGGCCGCATGAGTAAGGGCTTCCCGGAGTCGATGGACTTCAGCGGCTACAACGCGCCCTCGCGCATCGAGTGCGAGATCTTCGATCTCGTCATCGAGGGTGAGCTGCCGCACGAGATCCGCGGCGCCTGGTACCAGTGCGTGCCCGACCCGCAGTTTCCCCCGCTGCTCGGGCACGACACGTACCTGAGCGGCGATGGCATGGTGCGGATGATGCGCTTCGCGGACGGCCATGCGGATTTCACGCAGCGCTACATTCGCTCGGAGCGCTGGCGGAGCGAGCGGGCGGCGCGCCGCTCGCTCTACGGCCTGTATCGAAATCCGTACACCGACGATCCCTCGGTCCGCGGCCGCTCGCGCGCCGTGTACAACACCACGCCGATCTACCACGGCGGACGGCTGCTCGCGCTGAAGGAGGACAGCCACGCGATGGAGCTCGATCCGCGCACGCTCGAGACCCGCGGGGAATGGGATTACGGGGGCCGCCTGCGCAG
>JASHTK010000292.1 GCA_030040575.1 Gammaproteobacteria bacterium | reverse complement strand
ACGCCGAGCTGCTGGCGGCCCGTTGCGCTCACGATGCCGTGGGTGACGGTCTGGGAGAGCCCGAGCGGATCGCCGATCGCGAGCACCACGTCTCCGACCCGCAGCTGATCGGAGTAGCCGAGCGGCATCACCGGCAGGCTCGCGAGGTCGATCTTCAGCACGGCGAGATCGGTGTCCGGATCGCGGCCGACGATGGTCGCATCCGCGGTGCGCCCGTCCGCGAGCTGGACGCGGATCTCATCGGCATTCGCGATCACGTGGTTGTTGGTGACGATGTGCCCGTCGCCATCCACGATGACGCCGGAGCCGAGGCTGCTCTCGATGCGCTGGCGGTACCGCGGAAAGAAGGGCGCGCCGAACAGCTCGTCGAATCCGTTCGGCGCGACCTGCTCGGTCACGAGCCGCGCCGTGAAGATGTTGACCACGGCGGGGGCGGCGCGCTCGACGGCGTCGGCGTAGGTGACGCGCGCAGGCCCGTCCGCCGGGCGATCGGCCACCGGGCGATCGGCCGCCGGGCCCACCGGTGCGGGCGCGGTGGCGAGCGCGCCCTCCGGGGCGGCGCGCGTGACGAGCTCCGGGCGCCAGGCGACGATCACGAACGCGAGCGCGAGGCCGCTCACGACGGACAGGGCCGTAAAGGTGAGCGCGCGTCCGAGCGGAGTCCTTCGCATGGGCGGAAATGTACCAGGATGCGGCGCGCGGCGGGTAAGCGCCCTGCGGGTCGCGGGCACGGAACACGACCCTCGGTTGTGTATAATGCCGAGCCTTCCGCAAGTTGAGGAGCCCATCGTCCCCGCAGCGTGCGGCGGGCCCGAGGGGGGGCGACGGCGCGTGGGTCTGGAGAGTCGATAGATGGCGGTTTCCGGTGTCATCACCGATGGCGAGATCGACGTTGATGAGAGTAGACGGAAGCTCCTCGTGGCGGCGACCGCGGCGGTCGGAGCGGTAGGGGCCGCCTTCACGGCCGCGGCCTTCGTCGAGTCCTGGACCCCCTCCGAGAGCGCGCTCGCCCTCGGTGCCCCGACGGAGCTCGACCTCGCGCAGGTCGAGCCGGGCCAGATGGTCGTGACGGTGTGGCGCCGGCAGCCGATCTACGTCGTGCACCGGACCGCCGAGATGCTCGCCGGGCTCGCGGGCCACGACTCCCTGCTGAAGGACCCGACTTCCGAGGACTCGGATCAGCCCCCTTATGCCGCGAACGCTCTGCGCTCGCGCGTCCCGCAGTATCTGGTCCTCATCGGCACCTGCACGCACCTCGGGTGCCTGCCGAAGCCGCACTTCGCCCCGCACGATCCGCAGATCGGGGCGTACTGGCCGGGCGGGTGGCTCTGCCCGTGCCACGGATCGCGATTCGACCTCGCGGGGCGCGTCTTCGAGGGCTCGCCCGCCTCGGTGAATCTGCGCGTCCCGCCCTACAGCTTCGCCTCCGCCCGCAAGCTCGTCATCGGGGCCGATCCGGCATGACCCGGCCCCGAGCAGCCATGGCGGGAGGGTGTTCCCGGCGCGCGCCGCGCCGCCCGATGTACGGGGCCGCGCCTCGCGGCCCCGCGAGGTCCCGGCCGCAGGCCGCGAGGATTCGCTGATGGCAGCCGTCGTGAAACCCCCTGAAGCGCCCGCCGCGAAGCGCGGCGGCCTGCGCGCCTGGCTCTACAAGCGCTTGCCCATCGAGGAGTTCATCTCGACGCAGCTCACGGGCTACTACGCGCCGAAGAACTTCAACTTCTGGTACTACTTCGGGGTCCTCTCGATCGTCGTCCTCGCGCTGCAGCTGCTGACGGGCATCTACCTCACGATGTTCTACAAGCCGGGCGCGGCGACCTCCTTCGAATCGGTCCAGTTCATCATGCGCGAGGTGGACTACGGCTGGCTCATCCGCTACATCCACTCGACCGGCGCCTCGGCCTTCTTCCTGGTCGTCTACCTGCACATGTTCCGCGCGCTGCTCTACGGATCGTACAAGCCGCCCCGCGAGCTGCTCTGGGTGATCGGCATGCTCGTGTACATCGCGCTCATGGCCGAGGCCTTCATGGGATACGTGCTGCCCTGGGGCAACATGTCCTACTGGGCCGCGCAGGTGATCGTGAACCTCTTCGGCACGATTCCCTGGATCGGGCCCGGGCTCGTCGAGTGGATCCGCGGGGACTACGGCATCGCCGATGCGACGCTCAACCGCTTCTTCGCGCTGCACGTGGTCGCGGTCCCGCTCGCCCTGCTGCTCCTCGTCGTGCTGCACCTCGTCGCGCTGCGCCGGGCCGGCTCGAACAATCCGGACGGCATCGAGATCAAGGAGAAGCTCGGCCCGGACGGCCATCCGCTCGACGGCATCCCCTTCCATCCGTATTACACGGTGAAGGACACCGTCGGGGTCGGGGTATTCTTCGTGCTGTTCGCCATCGTCGTGTTCTTCGCGCCGACGCTCGGCGGCTACTTCCTCGAGCACGCGAACTTCGAGCCGGCGAACCCGCTCTCGACGCCCCCCGAGATCACCCCGTCGTGGTACTTCACGCCGTTCTACGCGATCCTGCGGGCGGTCCCGAACCAGCGCTTGGGCGCGCTCCTGCTGCTGCTCGCCGTGATCGCGTACCTGTTCCTGCCCTGGCTCGACCGCTCGCCGGTCAAGTCGATGCGCTACAAGGGCTGGCTCTCGCGCCTGTTCTTCGCGCTGTTCGTCGCGGCGTTCCTCGGCCTGATGTACGCGGGGCTCAATCCGCCCGAGGGCGCCTTCGTGACGCTCGGCCGCGTCTGCGCCGTCTTCTACTTCGCCTATTTCGTCTTGATGCCCGTCTACACGCGCCTCGAGACGGCGAAGCCCGCGCCCGAACGGGTGAGGTTCCATGCTCACACGTAATCGACTGACCGGAGCGCCCCGGCGGGCCGTGCTCGCGCTGCTGCTCGTTGCGTCCGTCGCGTCCGCCGGAGCGGCCGCGCAGGAGGCCTCCGGCGCGACGGGCTTCGGTTCGGACTGGCATTCGTGGAAAGCGGGCAACTCCGTCGCGGATCTCGCCTCGCTGCAGCGCGGCGCCCGGGATTTCCTCAACTACTGCAACGCGTGCCACTCGCTGCAGTACATCCGCTATGCGCGCATCGGGCAGGACCTGAAGATCCCAGCGGACCTGCTGCAGCAGTTCCTCGTGCCCCCGACGCGCAAGCCGACCGACTACATCGCCTCCTCCATGCCGGCGGAGGACGCCGTCAACTGGTTCGGCAAGGAGCCGCCGGACCTCTCCCTCATCGCGCAGGAGCGCGGCGCGGACTACCTGTACCAGTACCTCACGACGTTCTACGTCGATCCGTCCCGGCCGACGGGGACCAACAACCTCGCCCTCGACACCACCGCGATGCCCGACGTGGTCTCGCAGCTCGAGGGGCTGAAGCGCGCGGTGTTCAGGACGGTCGCGGTGAACGGCGCGAGCGAGCAGGTGTTCGATCACTTCGAGCCCGTCGTGCCCGGCAGCCTCACCCGGGAGCAGTTCGACGGATTCGCGCGCGATATCGTCAACTTCCTCGATTACGTCGCGGAGCCCGCGCAGCTGCATCGCCGCGCCCTCGGCGTGTGGGTCGTGCTGTTCCTGCTCGTGTTCACCTGGCTCGCGTGGCTGCTCAAGAGGGAATACTGGAAAGACGTACACTAGGGGCTGGCGCTGTCACCTGTGCGGAGCCGCGGCGGGTGCGACCCGTGAGTCCTGGCCGCAGGCCATGAGCAGCGTCGGGGAGCGCGAGTGTCGAGCCGACGTTCGATCATGACGCTGTTCTCGGCGCCGACCGATCCGTGGAGCCATCGCGCCCGGATCGTGCTCGCCGAGAAGGGCATTGGGATCGACATCGTGAACGTCGAGCCCGGACGGCTTCCCGAGGACCTGCTCGACCTCAATCCCTACCACAGCGTTCCGACGCTCGTCGATCGCGACCTCGTCCTCTACGACTCGCGCGTCATCATCGAGTACCTCGACGAGCGCTTTCCCCATCCCCCGCTCATGCCGGTGGACCCGGTGACGCGCGCGCAGTTCCGCCTTGCGATGTATCGGATCGAGCGCGACTGGTACCGGCTCCTGCAGCAGATCGAGCGGGAGCCGGACAAGAAGCAGGCGCTCAAGCACAAGAAGGTCCTGCGGGACACCATCCTGCAGAGCGTCGAGCTGTTCAAGGTGAAGCCCTACTTCCTCTCCGATGAGTTCTCGCTGGTCGATGCGACGATCGCGCCCGTCCTGTGGCGCCTGCCGCACTACGAGATCGACCTGCCCCGCGATTCCGGGCAGCCAATCGTCAAGTACGCGAGCCTGGTGTTCTCGCGCCACGGATTTCGCGATAGCCTGTCGGATGTGGAGCAGGAAATGAGAGCCTTCTGAGGCCGCCGTGCCCGAGAGCCCCGGCCGGTCGAAGCGACCGTATCTGCTGCGCGCGATGCATCAGTGGATGACGGACAGCGGGCACACGCCCCACGTGATCGTCGATGCCGAGCGCTCCGGCGTCGAGGTGCCGCGGGCGTACGTGAAGGACGGCAAGATCGTCCTCAACGTGAGCTTCGAGGCCGCGCAGCGGCTCAACCTCGGGAACGACTGGATCGAGCTCGACGCGCGCTTCGCCGGGGTGGCGCAGCACGTGCGATTCCCCGTCAATGCGGTGCTCGGCATCTATGCGCGCGAGACGGGCGAGGGCATGGTGTTCTCGGAGCAGGATGTCGGCCCGGAGCCGCCGTCGCGTCCGACGCCCGCGCCGGACGAGGGCGGCCGCGGCCGGCCGCAGCTGAAGGTGGTCAAGTAACCGCAGGCCGCCCGCGCGCGCCTACGCCTCGAACGCGCCGCGCAGCCACTGCACCTGCGGGCTCGCGGAGGCGAGATCGCTCACCACGATCACATCGAAGCGCGCGCGCAGCTCGGAGAGCCGCGCATGCCGCTGCAGGAGCTGCTCGGCCGCGCGCACGATGCGCCGGCGCTTCGCTCCGTTCACGCTCGCGGCGGCGCCGCCGTACGCGTTGCTCGATCGAGTCCGCACTTCCACGATCAGCAAGACGTCTCCTGTGCGTCCCACCAGGTCGAGCTCGCCGAGGCGGCGCCGGTAGTTTCTGAAGAGCAGCTGGACGCCGTGCGCTTGCAGATAGGCGGCGGCGACGTCCTCGGCCGCTGCGCCGATTGCCCGGCGATCGATCCCGGGCACGGCGCGGGGAGGCGCGGTCACGATCCGCTCAGCGTGGCGCAGGCGCCGTCCCGGGCGGGACCGCTTGTCCAGGCGGTGGGGCGCTCGGGGGACCCGCCGCCGGAGCGGGCGCCGGTGTGGGCGCGGGCGGAGGCAGCAAGTGCGGCTGGCCGTCGTGCAATTGCGCCCACTCGAGCTGCCGGTGGACCCGGCGCTCGGCATCGAGCGTGAGCAACCCGGTCAGACCCTCGACGGTGACGGGCCCGCCCGCGGGCGCCGCGCGCAGCGCGCCGAGCAGTCGATAGGCGTCGAACCCGAACGCGAAGAGCCGGTCGAGCGGCGGACCCTCGACCGGCCAGGCGCCCGTCGCCGCCGCATGAACGCTGTCGGCGAGTCCTCCTCCGAGCATCCAGGGCATGTCCGGGAAGTCGAGCCCGTCCAGGTCCTGGTTGGCGTTCGGATCCGGCTCGAAGGCGTCCGAGGTCGCGTACGCCGGAACGTCACCGGCGAAGTAGAACTTGAGCTGCGTGCGCAGCAGTCGGGCGGTCGGGCCCGAGGCGCTCGCCTCGAAGATGAAATCGAGATCGTCCCGGCGCCGCGGCTGAAAGTCGAGCGGCGTGCCGAGCATCGACTCGAGCTGCCGCCAGCGGTCGTTGCTGTCGTCGATGCGCAGCACGCTCGTGATGACCGGCGCGAAATCGGTGAGCGAGGGGTCGAACCGCGCAGTGTCGAGCAGCGTTCCGCCGCCCGCGGTGAGCTGCGCCGTGAACGCGGTCAACACTCGAGTGCCCCAGTCCCCCAGCGGCGCGAGGGCGATGCCGTGCCGGTGTCCCTCCGCGAGCACCCGCCGCGCGACCTCCTGCGCTTCCTCCTCCGGCGAGAGAGCGAACTGGTAGAACCCGGCTGGGGGCTGCTCCTCGGGCGGCAGGAAGTTGAGCGCGAGGATGGGCGGACGGGACATGCGCAACGTGGCGGCGGCGAGGACTTCCTCGCGGGTGAGCGGCCCGACGATGAAGTCCGCGCCCTCCTGGATGGCCTGATCCACCGCTTCGGCAACGCTTACGGCGCCGGTGTCGTAGATGCGGATGCGCGGGCGCTCGCTCGGCGAGCCGACGTAGTAAGCGGTCATGAATCCGTCGCGCACCGTCGCGGCGGCGCTCGCCGCGCGTCCGGTGAGCGGCAACAGCAGCGCGACCTGCGGCGCCGAGGGAACGCTCGCGGCGTTGAGGCCGAGCACATCGCCGAGCACCGAATTGCCGGGATGGTCGGGGTAGCTCATCCGCCAGGCATCGATCACGGACGCCGCGGACGCCGCGGACACCGAGGATGCCGCGGATGCCGCGCCCTGCGCTGCGCGACCGGCTTGCGCGAGTGCCGCGGCGAGCGCGAGCCACCCGCGCACGAGCGGATCCGCGGCCGCCTGCGGATCGATCTGCAACCCATGCTCGCTGGCCTCGCGCAGCTCCTCGAGCAGCGCGAGGCGCGCCGCGCGACGCTCGCTCGCCGTGTCGAGAAAGCGCTCGGCCTCGATCTCCGCGAGCACGGCATCGGCCGGGCGCGCCGCCGCGAGCGCCGCACGCCGTCTCACCTCG
>JASHTK010000291.1 GCA_030040575.1 Gammaproteobacteria bacterium | reverse complement strand
TCGGCCGGCAAGGCGCGCCGCCCATGCGATCCGTCCTGCTCTACGCTGTGCCCTGGGAGTTCTCCCCGACGGTGCTGCTCGCGTGCGCCGTCCCGGCGGTGCTCTATGCACGCGGCCTGTCGGCGCTCCGCGCACGGGGCGAGACCGCGGGCTTCTGGCCGCCGCTCGGGTTCTTCCTCGGACTCGCGCTCGATTATGTCGTGCTCCAGACCTACTTCGACTATCTCGCCCAGCATATGTTCTGGATTCACCGGCTGCAGCACCTGGTGCTGCACCACTTGGCTCCCCTGCTGCTCGTCCTCGCGGGGCCGGCCCATGTGATCGAGGCCGGCGTGCCGGCCGCGTGGCGGGCGCGCGCGGCAGCGCTCCTGCGCGAGCGCAGGCTCGTGGCCGCGCTTGCGCGGATGGCCGAGGCGTTGTTCCGGCTCGTCCAAAATCCCCTCGTCGCGCCGCTGCTGTTCGTCGGCCTCATCTTTTTCTGGTTGACCCCGTCGATCCACTTCACGGCGATGTTGGACGTGAATCGTTATCGGGCGATGAACTGGAGCATGGCGGCCGATGGTATCCTGTTCTGGTGGTTGATGCTGGCGCCGCGACGGGCCCAGGGACGCGCGGCCATCGGTTATCCGGCGAGAATCTTCATCGTCTGCCTGGTCGCGCTGCCGCAGATCCTGATCGGAGCCTACATCGCGCTGCGGGGCGCGGTGCTCTTCGACGTCTACGCGATCTGCGGCCGTGCCTGGAGTCTGAGCCCGCTCACCGACCAGGAGATCGGGGGACTCCTCACCTGGATTCCGGCGGCGATGATGTCCGGCGTCGCGATGCTCGTCATCCTGCACCGCCTGCTCGCGGAGGAGGCCGCGATCGGGCCCGCGCCGTCGCGGCTGCCGCAAGTGGCCAATCCGGGAGCGTGATGCGCGCCACTCGACGCCACGCGCTCGCGCTGCTCGCGCTCTCCGCGGTGCTCGCATCCTGCGGGCCGAGCGAGCCGCCGTTCGCGCTGCAGAACGTGACCGGCCTGCTGCCGCGGCTGAAATTCCAGCTCACCGACCAGAACGATCGGCCGGTCACCGCGGACGACTACCGCGGCAAGGTCGTCCTGCTTTACTTCGGCTACACGCACTGCCCGGATGTGTGTCCGACGACGCTCGCGACGGTTGCGAGTGCCCTGCGCAGCCTCGGCGCTGCCGCCTCCAACGTGCGCGTGCTATTCGTCACCGTCGACCCGCAGCGCGACACCTCGGCGGTCATGAGGAGCTACGTCGCCTTCTTCGGCCCGCAGTTCCTCGGGCTGCGCGGCGACGAGGCGGAGCTCACGGCGCTCAGCAAGCGCTACCGCATCGCCTACCACCTCGAGCCGCCGGACCGCCACGGGGATTACGCCGTCGATCACAGCAGCGCCATCTTTGTCTTCGATGGCGCCGGACGGGCGAGGCTGCTCGGCAGCGAGACCGATGGCGCCGCGAAGTTCGCCGCGGATCTGCGGCGCCTGACGGGCTGATCGAGGCGAGCTTCTCGCGCGGCCGCGACGCCGGTCACGCGTAGCGGAACAGCGCCTTGAAGCCGAAGTCCATGTGCTGCTGGATGTGGCAGTGGAACAGGCTCAGGCCCGGCTGATCCGCCAGCAGGTCCACCGCGACGCGCCCGTAGACGGGCAGGATCACCGTGTCCTTCAGAACGCCGCTCGAGGGTTTGCCGTTCACGTCGACGAGCTCGAATCGATGCCGGTGCAGGTGCACGGGATGGGAGTCGTCGGTGCGGTTGCGGAAGACGACTCGGTAGCGCCGGCCTTGCTCGAGCACGAACTCCCGCTCGTGCGGGTAGGGCTTGCCGTTCACCGTCCACAGATCGAAGCGGCCGGCTCCGCTCGGGATGTTCTCGATGATCATTTCGATCGTGTCGTCCGGGGCGGGCCGCGTGGGGGCCGCGGCGGCGGGGTAACCGAACACGGTGTAGTCCCACTGCTCGCCCGGCTGCGCCACCCAGCGGGCCTCCTGATGGTGGTTCGCGTACTCGACGACGACCCCGAGTCCGGCGCGACGCAGCGGGTCGAACGTCGAGCCGAGAATCCACACCCCCGGCCGGCTCATCTCGACGTAGGCGTCCACGCGCTCGCCCGGCCCGAGCGTCAGCACCTTCACGGCGCGCGGCGTCGGGACGGGATTACCGTCGAGCGCGAGCACGTGGAACTCGTGGCCCGGCAGGGCGATGGTGCGGTTCTCGATCGCGCCGGCGTTGAGAATGTGCATCAGCACGCGGGTGCCCTCCCTCACACGGATGGGCTCGCCCGAGCCGAGCGCCTTGTCGTTGATCGAGAACAGCTGCGAGGTCGCCTCGAGGCCGCTCGGGCGGGAGGTGTCGAGGACGGCGGGCCGCTCGGGCTGCGGGCCGATCATGCCGATGTCGTCGGTGTCCATGGGCTGATCGGTGTAGAACGGCTCCCACTCGCGCAGGGCGAGGAACAGCTCCTGATCGTAGGCGCCCGGATCGGACCCGGCGTCCACCATGAGGAACCCGAACTGGCCGGTGTAGGTGCTGCGATGAAGGTCGCCCACCGCCATGGCATGGGAGTGGTACCAGCGGGTGCCGGCCGGGTGCGGCGTGAGCTCGTAGCGGCGGCGAGCGCCGGGGGGGATGGGCGGCGTGCCCTCCTCGTCCGAGCCGTCGATCTCCGGCGGGAGGAACAGGCCGTGCCAGTGGACGAGCTCGGCCGCATCCGTATCGTTGAAGACCTCGACGGTGACGGGCTTGCCCTCGCGCATCCGCAGCAGAGGCCCGGGAGCGGTGCCGTTGTAGGCCGTCGTGCTCACGAAATGGCTCGGTGCCACCTCCAGCGCGGCCGGTGCAATGTGCAGCGTGAAATCGGCCGGCAGGGCGGCCGTAGCACCCCCGGGGGCTGCGGCGGGAGCCGACCCGGGCGCCGGACGCAGGGAGCCCATGGGGCCCATCGGAGCCATCCCGGGCATCGCGGGGGCGGGCGCCGCTCTCGCCGCAAGGTCGGCGGCCGCCGAGTAGAGCGCAGCGGCACCGGCGTGGGTGAGGAAGTCTCGGCGCTTGATCATGGTCGGCATCCTCGGGGACTCTGCCCGGTGGATAAATTCGCGTGTCGAGGTTGCGCCGTCAACCGCCGTCGGGTAGTAACGGGGGTCGCGGCTGCATGCGCGCAGCCGACTTGGGGGGCGAACGTGAGGCTCCTTCCATCCTGCCGGCTCCTCGCCCTCTCGGGCGCACTCGCCTGTGGGCTGCTCGCGCTGCAAGGCGATCACGCCGCGTTCTCCCAGGAGCTGCGCGCGCTGCCCGACGTGACCGAGTCGCAAGGCGACAAGGCGGAGTTCTACTGGTCGCGCCTGCGCTACACCTCGAGCGGCTACGGGGACTCCGGCTACGGATTCGGGTACGGCGGCGGCTTCGGCTTCGGGTACTTCGGCTGGTCGCGCGACTACCCGAAGGCGGACCGGCAGTTCCTCATGGCCTTGAAGCGCCTCACCCGCATCCAGATGCGCCCGACCGAGCAAGTCGTCGATCTCGACAGCGACGACCTCTTTAACTATCCGTGGATCTACGCGGTCCAGGTCGCGAACTGGACGTTCACCGACGCCGAGGCGAAGCGGCTGCGCGAGTACCTGCTCAAGGGCGGATTTCTCATGGTCGATGATTTCCACGGCACCATCGACTGGCAGCGCTTCATGGCCGGGATGCGCCAGGTGCTGCCCGACCGGCCCGTCGAGGAGCTGAGCGACAACGACGAGATCTTCCACGTGCTCTTCGACCTCAGCGAGCGCTTCCAGGTGCCGGGCGAGCAGTACGTGTGGAGCGGCCGCACTTACGAGAAGGACGGCTACATCGCGCGGTGGCGCGCGATCCGCGACGACAAGGGCCGGATCATCGTCGCCATCTGCTACAACATGCACCTCGGCGATGCGTGGGAATGGGCCGACATGCCGCAGTATCCGGAGCGGTTCGCATCGCTCGCGTTCCGCGTCGGGATGAACTACATCATCTACGGCATGACGCACTGAGGAGCCGCGGCTCGGGCCTGCGCGCGATGCCCGGCTCCGCACCCCAACGAGCCGCGTGGCACATGTTCGAATGGCTGTTCAAGTATCCGCCCGTGGTCTTCGAGCGGGGCCGCTGGGTCCTGCTTGGCGCCTGGCCGGCCTGGGCGCTGCTCCTGCTGATCGTGCTCGCCGCGGCGGCCCTCGCGCTGCTTAACGCGTGGCGCCTGCGCCGCAACTCCGCGTCCTGGCGCAGCTGGCGACTCGGCGTGCTGTGGCTGCTGCAATCGGCACTCGCCGCGCTCGTGCTGCTGCTGCTGTGGCGGCCGGCCATCGCGGTCTCCGAGCTCAAGCCGCGCGAGAACATCGTCGCGATCCTCGTCGATGACTCGCGCAGCATGAGCCTGGTCGAGGGCGGCGCGCGGCGCGAGGATCGGGCGATCGAGGCGCTGCGCTCGAGCCTGCTGCCCGCGATCGGCGGACGCTACGAGACGCGGCTCTACCGCCTCGACACCGGCGTCACGCGCACCCGCCTGTCCGAGCTCGGTCCCGCCGCGGCGCCCGCCACGCACATCGGCGACAGCTTGAGGCAGCTCGCGGTCGAGACCTCCGACCTGCCGATCGGCGCCGTCGTGCTGCTGAGCGATGGAGGCGACAGCAGCGGAGGCGTGGCCCGCGAGGCCATCGAGGCCCTGCGGCGGCGGCACATTCCGGTCCACACCGTCGGATTCGGCGCGCTCGAGGGCGCGCCCGACGTGGAGGTCGAGGAGGTGACGCTCGCGGCTCGGGCTCTCGCACGGTCGCGCGTGAGCGCGATCGTGAGGCTGCGGCAGCACGGCTTCGACGGCCGCAGGACGCGGCTTCTCGTCCGCGACGGCGGCACGGTGCTCGCGGACCGCGAGATCACTCTGCGCCCGGGCGGGGCGATTCAGGCCGAGCCGATCGTGTTCGACGTGGGCGGGCCCGGCGCGAAGCCGCTCGGCTTTTCCGTGGAGCCGCTCGCGGGTGAGGCGAACCGCGCCAACAACACGCTCACCCGGCTCATCGACGTGCAGTCGCAGCCGCGGCGCATCCTGTACTTCGAGGGCGAGCCGCGCTGGGAGTACAAGTTCATCCGCCGCGCCGCGGAGGACGATCCGATGGTGCATCTCGTGTCGATCCTGCGCACCACCGAGAACAAGATCTACCGGCAGGGCATCGACAGCCCCGATGAGCTCGCGGACGGATTTCCGACGCGCCCGGAGGATCTGTACGCCTTCCAGGGGCTGATCATCGGGTCGGTCGATGCGGGCTACTTCACCCCGGCCCAGCAGGAGCTCATCCGGGCATTCGCCGACCGGCGCGGCGGCGGCGTCCTGTTTCTCGGCGGCCGCCAGTCCCTCGCCGACGGGATCTGGGGTGGCTCGCTCGCGGCCGATGCGCTGCCGGTCGTGCTGCCCGACTCGCGCGACACCTTCCACCGGGATCCCGCGACGGTGAGCCTCACGCCGGCCGGCGCGCAGAGCGTCGTCTGCCGGTTGCTCGATGACTCGGTCGCGAACGCCGCGCTCTGGCAGAGGCTGCCGTACCTCATGGATTACGAGGACCCCGGCGTGCCGAAGCCCGGTGCCGTGGTGCTGGCCGACATGCACGACGGCCGGCGGACGATGCCGCTCCTCGTCACCGAGAACTACGGCCGGGGCCGCACGGCCGTGCTCGCAACGGGGGGGACCTGGCGCTGGCAGATGAGCCTGCCGCTCGGCGACCCGACGCACGATGAGTTCTGGCAGCAGCTGCTGCGGTGGCTCGTCACCGACACGCCGGGCCGTGTCGTCGCGGGGGTTCCAAATCCGATGCTGCTCGACGAGAGCCACGTCCGGATCTCGGCGGAGGTCCGCGATGAGCGCTATCTCACGGCGCAGGACGCGAGCGTGAGCGCACGCGTGATCGGTCCGGCCGGCGCGCCGCAGCAGATCGAGCTCGCGCCCGTGCCGGAGGCGCCCGGCCGGTTCGAGGCCGACTGGACGGCCGACGCTCCCGGCCTCTACGTGGCCGAGGTCACCGCCCGGCGCGGGACCGAGCCGATCGGCAGTGACGTGATTCCATTCGAGCGGCTCGACGGCGTCGCCGAGAGCTTCCACACGGAGCAGAACCGCGACCTGCTCGAGCAGCTCGCGGCAAGCACGGGGGGACGCTACTGGCAGCCGAGCGAGCTTGCGGCGCTCGCGCGCAGCCTGCCGTACTCGGAGTCCGGGATCAGCTCGCGTGAGCTCGAGGAGCTCTGGAACATGCCGGCGAGCTTCCTCCTCGTCCTCGCCCTGCGCTGCGGGGAGTGGTTGCTGCGCCGGGCGTGGGGCCTCGTGTGAGCGCTCGCCGGCCGGGGCTCA
>JASHTK010000290.1 GCA_030040575.1 Gammaproteobacteria bacterium | reverse complement strand
TGGTGGAGGGCACCGATGAGGTGACGGTGAAGCTCGTCGACCGCCGGGAGTACCAGGCGAAGGTGATCGGCATCGACGACCGCACCGACGTGGCCGTGATCAAGATCGACGCCCGCGGACTGCCGGTCGTGCGGTTCGGGGACGTGAGCAAGCTGCGGCCGGGACAGTGGGTGGTCGCGATCGGCTCACCGTTCGACTTCGACAACAGCGTGACCGCCGGCATCATCAGCGCTCTCGGCCGGCCGCTGCCGAGCGACAACTACGTGTCGTTCATCCAGACCGACGTCCCGGTGAACCCGGGCAACTCCGGCGGACCGCTCTTCAACGTGAAGGGCGAGGTCATCGGCATCAACTCCCAGATCTTCAGCCAGACCGGCGGCTACATGGGCTTGTCGTTCGCGATCCCGATCGATGTGGCCGTGAACGTCGAGACCCAGCTCATCCGCAGCGGCCACGTCGTGCGCGGCCGCATCGGAGTGGAGATCCAGGATCTCAACGCCGAGTTCGCCGAGTCCTTCGGACTCGATCGGCCGCGCGGCGCGCTCGTCGCGAAGGTCGAGCCCGGCGGGCCGGCGGACCGGGCCGGCGTCAAGCTCGGCGATGTGATCCTCGCGGTGAACGGCGTGGAGATCGACCGATACGGGGACCTCTCCTCGCGCGTCTCGAACATGCGGCCGGGGAGCGAGGCCCGGCTCACGATCTGGCGCAGTCGCCGGGAGCTCGAGCTCACGGTCCGCGTCGCCGAGCTCGACGAGAAGCCGGAGCGCGCGGCCTCGCGCGCCGAGCCGGGTCACCCGGACCAGGCCGCGCGGCTCGGCCTCACCGTGCGGCCGCTGACGCCGGATGAGAGGCAGCAGGCCCAGACCGACGGCAACCTGATCGTCGAGCAGGCGACCGGTCCGGCTGCCTCGGCGGGCGTCGAGCCGGGCGACATCATTCTCGGCGTGGACGGCAAGGCGGTGCGCTCCGCGGGGGATCTGGAGAAGGAGGCCCAATCGGCGGGCAAGACTCTCGCGCTTCTCGTGCAACGACAGGACGAGCAGATCTTCTTGCCGCTGCGCCTGCCCTGAGCGCACCCGCTCCATGGAAGAGGCATACGACCCTGCGGCCGTAGAGCGCGCCGCGCAGGCGCATTGGCAGAGGAGCCGCGCCTTCGAGGCGCGCGCAGGCGCCGGGGAGAAGTACTACTGCCTCTCGATGTTCCCCTACCCCTCGGGGCGGCTGCACATGGGGCACGTGCGCAACTACACGATCGGCGACACGCTCGCGCGGTTCATGCGCATGCAGGGACGCAACGTGCTGCAGCCGATGGGCTGGGACGCGTTCGGGCTGCCGGCCGAGAACGCGGCGATCGCGAACAACGTCCCGCCCGCCGAGTGGACCCGCCGGAACATCGCGTACATGCGCGAGCAATTGAAGTCCCTCGGGTTCGCGATCGACTGGACGCGCGAGCTCGCGACCTGCGACCCGAGCTACTACCGCTGGAATCAGTGGCTGTTCCTGCGGATGCTCGAGCGGGGCATCGCGTATCGCAGGACCGGAGCCGTCAACTGGGATCCGGTCGACCGGACCGTTCTCGCGAACGAGCAGGTGATCGACGGGCGCGGCTGGCGCACCGGCGCGCTCGTCGAGAAGCGCGAGATCCCGATGTACTACCTGCGCATCACGCGCTACGCCGACGAGCTGCTCGAGGGGCTCGAGGGCTTGCCGGGCTGGCCGGAGCGCGTGCGGCTCATGCAGGCGAACTGGATCGGCCGCAGCGTCGGCTGCGAGGTCGTCTTTCCATACGCGGCCGACGCGCGTGCGGCGCTCGGGGACGGCGCGCTCAAGGTCTTCACCACCCGGGCGGACACCCTCTTCGGCGTCACCTTTGTCGCAGTCGCCGCCGAGCATCCCGTCGCGCTCGCGGCCGGCCGGTCGAGCCGGATGCTCGCCGCGTTCATCGAGGAGTGCCGGCGCGGGAGCGTGATGGAAGCCGACGTGGCCACGCAGGCGAAGAAGGGGATGCGCACCGGACTGCACGTGCAGCACCCGCTCACCGGGCAGCCGATCGAGATCTGGGTCGCGAACTACGTGCTCATGGGCTACGGCGAAGGGGCCGTCATGGGCGTGCCCGCGCACGACGAGCGCGACTTTGAGTTCGCCCGCCAGAACGGCCTCGCCGTCGTCACCGTGATTCGCTCGCAGCGCGGCGCCTATGCCGAGGTCGCGGACCCGTGGATCGCGGCCTACGCCGAGCCCGGCGTCACGGTGAGCTCCGGGGAGTTCTCGGGCCTGCCGTTCGAGGCCGCGGTCGATGCGATCGCCGCGGCGCTCGAGGCGCGCGGCCTCGGCAGCAAGCGCATCCAGTACCGGCTGCGCGACTGGGGCATCTCGCGGCAGCGGTACTGGGGCTGCCCGATCCCGATCGTGCATTGCGAGGGCTGCGGCGAGGTGCCGGTGCCGGATGAGGAGCTGCCGGTCGTGCTGCCGGAGGATCTCGTCCCGGACGGCAGCGGCAATCCCCTCGCGAGGTCCGCGGCCTTCCAGGCGTGCCGGTGCCCGAGGTGCGGCAAGCCCGCCCGGCGCGAGACCGACACGATGGACACCTTCGTCGACTCCTCGTGGTACTTCATCCGCTATGCCTGTCCCGATCAGGCCGGCGCCGCCGTGGATGCCCGCGTGGACCACTGGATGCCGGTCGACCAGTACATCGGCGGCATCGAGCACGCGATCCTGCACCTGCTCTACTCGCGCTTCTGGACCAAGGTGATGCGCGATCTGGGGCTCATCGCCTCGGGCGAGCCGTTCACGAATCTGCTGACGCAGGGCATGGTCCTCAATCACATCTACTCGCTCGAGCCTTCCCAGGGTCGACGCCTGTACTTCAATCCCGCGGACGTCGAGACTCGTCGCGATTCCACGGGACGCGAGATCCACGAGACGAGGCTGCCCGACGGGCGCGCGGTCGAGGTGCGCTACGAGGGCCTCGGCACCATGTCCAAGTCGAAGAACAACGGCGTCGATCCGCAGAGCCTCATCGAGCGCTTCGGCGCCGACACCGCCCGCCTCTTCATGATGTTCGCCGCGCCGCCCGAGCAGACGCTCGAGTGGTCGGACGAGGGGGTCCTCGGGTCCGCGCGCTTCATTCGCAGGCTCTGGAGCGCGGTCTACGAGCACGTCGCTCGCGGGCCGGCCCCGCCGCTCGAGCGCTCCGCCCCGTCGACCGCGCAGCGGCAATTGCGGCACGCGGCGCACCAGGCGCTCGCCAAGGCGACCGACGATATCGGCCGGCGGCACAATTTCAACACCGCCATCGCCTCGATGATGGAGCTGCTCAATGCGATCGGACGATTCGAGGACGCCTCGCCTCAGGGGCGCGCCGTCCGGCAGGAGGCGCTCGAGATCGCGACGCTCGCCCTCGCGCCGATCATCCCGCACGTCTGCCACGCGCTCTGGCAGGCGCTCGGACACGAGCGGGCGCTCATCGAGGAGCGCTGGCCCGCGCCGGATCCGGCGGCGCTCGCTCGGGACGAGGTCGAGATCGTCGTGCAGGTGAACGGGAAGCTGCGCGCGCGGCTCACCGTCGCCAGCGGCGCGGACGAGGCGCACGCGCGCGATGCGGCGCTCGCCGACGAGCGGGTGCGCAAGTTCGTCGCGGACAAGCCGATCAAGAAGGTGATCGTCGTGCGCGACAAGCTCGTGAACTTCGTCGTATGAGCGCGCTCGGCCGCTCGGCAAGGCTGCTCTGCTCGGCGCGGCTGCTCTGCGCTCTCGCGCCGCTTGCCGCTTGCGCGGCGCTCGCGGGCTGCGGATTTCACCTCGAGGGCCGCACGCCGCTGCCGAAAGCCCTGCGCATCGCGTACGTCGAGGCGAAGGACCCCCAGACCGACTTCGTGCAGGGCCTGAGCCGGGCGCTCACGATCGCCGGCGCGCAGGTGACGGACCGCGGCGAGGACGCGACGGCCGTCGTGCACATCACCGAGGACAGCGCAACGCCGCGCGTCGTCGCGGTCTCCGCGACCAACCTGCCGCGCGAGTACGAGATCACCTACACCGTGCGGTTCTCGGTGAGCGCGGGCGGCAAGGATCTGCTCGCTCCACAGGAGGTCACCGCGACGCGCGACTACGCCTTCGACGAGTACGTCGTGCTCGCCAAGGACAACGAGGACGCCATCCTGCGCTCGGCGCTCGCGCACGACCTCGTGGACATCGTGATGCGGCGGCTGTCGAGACTGTAGGTGGAGCCCGCGGCGCCCGATTCGGTGGATCGCGCGGGCGTTGCCGCGGGAGACGGCGTGAGGCTCGCCGGGCGAGAGTGCCTCACTCTCGCAGCGGTCGACCGCCTGCCCCTCGCGGCGCTCCTCGCGCGATTCGGGCTCGACCTCGCGATGGTCGCGCCGCAGGAGGACATCCCGGGCTCGTACTGGGGCGACTGCGAGGCGGGGTTGCGGGGCGACCGGCTGTATGCGCGCCTCGATACCCCGGTGCACTCGATCCTGCACGAGGCGGCCCACTACATCTGCATGAGCCCGGAGCGCCGCGTGGGCCTCGATCGGGACGCGGGCGGGGACGACCTCGAGGAATCGGCGGTGTGCTACCTGCAGATCCGGCTCGCGGAGGAGCTGCCGCGCATCGGGCGCGAGCGGCTCTGCGCGGACATGGATGCGTGGGGGTACAGCTTCCGGCTGGGCGATGCCCGGGCGTGGTTCGAGGCGGACGCCGAGGATGCGCGCGCGTGGCTCGTGCGCGCCGGCATCCTCGACGCGGCGGGCCGAGTGAGCGGGTCGCGGCGCTAGCGTGTCCGGCCTCGCTTCGGGGCTCGAGCCGCGACCGGGGCCGCCGCGCGCGGCGGTCACCTCGCGAAGCGATCGGTTGCCGCGACGAGCTCGTGCGTGATGCCGCGCTCAAAGGCCGAGTGCCCGGCGTCGGGCACGATCTGCAATGCCGCCTCGGGCCAGGCGCGATGCAGGTCCCACGCGCTTCGCATGGGGCACACCACGTCGTAGCGGCCTTGCACGATGACGCCGGGGATGCCCCGGATGCGCCCGGCGTCGGCGAGCAGCTGATCGTCGCTGCGCAGGAAGCCGCCGTGGATGAAGTAATGGCACTCGATGCGGGCGAACGCTGCGGCGTACGCGTCGTCGTCGAACTTCGCGATGTAGCTCGGATTCGCCTTGAGGAAGCTCGTCGCGCCCTCCCAGATCGACCAGGCGCGCGCGGCGCGCCGCAGCACCTCGCGATCCTCGCTCGTGAGACGCCGATAGAAAGCGCCGATCATGTCCGAGCGCTCCTCCGGCGGAATCGGCTCGACATAATGCTCCCACAGATCCGGGTAGAGCGCGGCCGCGCCCTGCGGGCTTTGATAGAACCAGTCGAGCTCGGAGCGCCTGAGCAGGAAGATGCCGCGCAGGACGAGCTCGGAGACGCGCTCCGGGTGCGCCTCGGCATAGGCGAGGGCGAGGGTCGAGCCCCACGAGCCGCCGAACACGAGCCAGCGCTCGATGCCGAGGCGCGCGCGCAGCAGCTCGAGGTCCTCGACGAGGTGCCACGTCGTGTTCTCGACGAGGCTCGCGTGCGGGCGGCTCTTGCCGCAGCCGCGCTGGTCGTAGAGCACGATGCGGTACCGCCGCGGATCGAAGAAGCACCTCATCCTCTCATCCGTACCGCCGCCCGGGCCGCCGTGCAGGAACACGGCGGGCTTGCCGCGCGGATTGCCGCATTCCTCGAAGTAGAGCTCGTGCGTGTCCGAGACGGCGAGATAGCCGCTCGAGTAGGGCTTGATGGGCGGATACAGGCGCCGCGGCGGCCGGTCCCTCGAGGTGGTGTCCCGCCGCAGCGCGGGGCTTGCTTTGACGGCAGGCATGGTGGTGGCCCGAATCGGCTGGATGGCCCAATATACCGCAGGTAGGATGGGGAACATCGCCTCAGAGGGCTGCGGGACCGCTTGAAGCTCACTCTCGATTCGCTCGCGCGCCAACTCGAGCGGCCGCTGCTGCCGGTCTATCTCATCTCCGGGGACGAGCCGTTGCTCGCGGCGGAGGCGGCCGATGCCGTCCGGGCGCGCGCTCGCGCGCTCGGGTTCACGGAGCGGGAAGTGCACTTCCTCGACCGCGGCGCCGACTGGGACGCGCTGCGCGCGGCGGTCGCGACGCTCTCGCTGTTCGCGGCCCGGCGCATCATCGAGGCGCGGCTCCCGAGCGGCAAG
This sequence comes from Gammaproteobacteria bacterium, assembly GCA_030040575.1. Lineage (GTDB taxonomy): Bacteria > Pseudomonadota > Gammaproteobacteria > Steroidobacterales > Steroidobacteraceae > JASHUC01. The sequence continues at coordinate 3,917 of JASHTK010000290.1, read as the reverse complement.
CCGGGCGTCGCCGGGAACCGCGCGCTCGCGGGCCTCATCGAGTCGCTCGGCGCGGACACGCTGCTCCTCATCCTCACGGGACGCCTCGACCGCGAGGCCCAGAGCGCCGACTGGGTGCGGGCGGTCGAGGCTCGCGGCGCCTGGCTCGCGGTCTGGCCGGTGCCTGCCGAGCGGATGCTCGCCTGGCTCGAGGCGCGCTGCCGCGGGCTCGACCTTGCCGTGGACGCCGATGCGCTCGAGCTGCTCGCGGACCGCACGCAGGGCAATCTGCTCGCCGCGCAGCAGGAGCTCGAGAAGCTGAAGCTGCTTGCCGGATCCGAGCGCGTGACCGCCGAGCGCGTCCTCGCGGGCACCGCCGACAGCGCGCGATTCGGCGTCGGGGAGCTCTCGCAGGCGCTCATCGCCGGGGAGCCGTCCCGGGCTCTACGAGTGCTCGACGGCTTGCGATCCGAGAACGCAGAGCTGCCTCTCGCCCTCTGGGCCGTGATCAAGGCGATGCACGAGCTTTGGGCGTGCCACGCGGGCTCCGCCGATGCGCCGGCCGGCGGCACGCGCCGCCCGGCGATGCCTCTCTCCTCCGCCGTCGTGCGCCGCGCCGCGCACTTGCCATACCGGCGGCTCGCCGAGCGCGCCGTGCGCGCGGACAGCATGGCGAAAGGCCGGCTGCCGGGCGATGCGTGGGATGAGCTCGCCCTGCTCGCCTGCGAGCTCTGCGGCCGCGCCGCGCTGCCCCTTGCGGCATCCCCCTCCGCTCGGTAGCGCTCCTCGATGCAACCGATCGGCCTTTTCGGCGGCGCCTTCGATCCGATCCACTACGGCCATCTGCGCACGGCGTTCGAGCTGCGCCAGGCGCTCGGCCTCGCGGAGGTGCGGTTCCTGCCCACCGGCCAGCCGCCGCATCGCGCCGGGCTCTCGGCGAGCCCCGAGGTGCGGCTCGCCATGGTTCAGGCCGCCGTCGCGGGTCATGCGAGCTTCGTGGTGGACGACCGCGAGGTCCGGCGCTCGGGCGTGTCGTACTCCATCGATACGTTGACCGAGCTGCGCGCGGAGTATCCGGACCGCTCGCTGTGCCTGCTGCTCGGCATGGATGCGTTTCTCGGCCTGCCGAACTGGCACCGCTGGCGGGAGCTGTTCGGCCTCGCGCACGTCGTGGTGGCTCACCGGCCGGGATGGAAGGCGCCAACGCGCGGGCCGCTCGGCGAGGTGATGGTCGACCACGGCACGGGCAGCATTCGCGACCTGCAGGACGAGCGCGCCGGCCGCATCTACGTCCACGCCGGGACCCAGCTCGAGATCTCCTCGACCGAGCTGCGCCAGCTCCTCGAGGCCGGTCGCGACCCGCTTTACCTGGTCCCCGACTCGGTGCGCAAAATCATCTACGAGACGGGATGCTATGCTCGCGGCCGGCGCTAGATCGCAGCGGTGCGGCGCTGCGCCCGCCGCGCACCCTGACCGCCCCGGGGAGACGATTCGCGCAACATGAGCACCCGCACCCGTGCTCGGGACGTGCGGCAGGCGGCGTCCTCCGTGCAGCGCCTGGTGGAAGCGGCGCTCGATGACATGAAGGCCGCCCACGTGCGGGTGCTGGATGTGAGGGGCCTCACCGATATCGCCGACACGATGATCGTCGCCTCCGGTCACTCGGACCGCCACGTGCGCTCGATCGCGGAGCGCCTCATCGAGAGGGTCGAGGCGGCGGGCTTGAGGCCTCTCGGGGTCGAGGGACAGCGCGAGGGCGAATGGGTGCTCGTCGATTTGAACGACGTCATCGTTCACGTGATGCTGCCGCGCGTCCGCGAGCTCTACGCGCTCGAGCACCTGTGGGAAGCCCCGGCAGGGCACGCGGATGCGGCGGCCGGCGCGCCTCCCCTCCAGGCAGGTGCCGGCACAGGGACTCCCGCGAGCTCCGGGCGCATCCCCCGTGGACGGGCGGCGCGGCGCAGATCGCGCGAATGACGCGCGGCGGTGCCGAGCCTGGAGCGACGAGGGGATGCGGCTGCGAGTGATCGCCGTGGGCACCCGCACGCCGGCCTGGGCCGGTCAGGCGTTCGGCGACTACGCTCGGCGCCTCTCGGGCACGCTCAAGATGGAGCTTCGCGAGGTGCCGGCCGGACCGCGCGGCGCGGGCCGAGCGGTGTCGAAGGCGATGCGCGTCGAGCGCGAGCGGCTGCTCGCTGAGCTGCGCGAGGAGGACTTCGTTGTCGCTCTGGATGGGAAGGGGCGGGAGCTCTCGACGCGCGAGCTCGTAGATTGGCTCGCCGCACGACTGCGCGAGGGCCGCGACGTCGCATTCCTGATCGGCGGTCCCGACGGGCTTGACGCCGGGGCGCTCGAGCGCAGCGACTTTCGCTGGTCGCTGTCCCGGCTCACCCTGCCGCACGCGCTCGCGCGGGTGGTCCTCGCCGAGCAGCTCTACCGCGCGCACACGGTGCTCCGCGGACACCCCTATCATCGCGAATGATGAGCGCCCGCTGGCGACCGCTGCTGTGCCTCGCCTCGGCTTCGCCCCGCCGGCGAGAGCTGCTCGCCCAAATCGGCGTGCCGCACGCGGTGGTGCCGGCCGAGATCGACGAGGCGCCGAGGCCGGGCGAGTCGCCGCGGGACTACGTGATCCGGGTCGCGCGCGAGAAAGCGCTTCTCGTTCTCTCCCGCCGCCCGCAACGGCTTGTCCTCGCGGCGGACACAGTGGTCGTGCTCGGCGAGACGATCTACGGCAAGCCGCGCGATCGCGCGCACGGGCTCGAGATGCTCGCCGCGCTCGGCGGCCGCGCGCACCGGGTGCTCACCGCCGTGACGCTCGCCTCCGGCGAGGGATGCACGAGCGCGCTCAGCGAGAGCACGGTGCGGCTGCGCGCAATGAGCGCCGAGGAGCGCGCCGCGTACTGGGACACCGGGGAGCCGTTCGACAAGGCGGGCGGGTATGCGATCCAGGGCTTGGGCGCCGTGCTCGTCGAGTGGCTCGAGGGAAGCTTCTCGGGCGTGATGGGGCTGCCGCTGTTCGAGACGGCGCGGCTCCTGCAGTCGGCGGGCGTGCCGTGCGGGATCACCCGGGGTCGTCCCACGTGAGCGGCGACAGCGCGAGCGCCGAGATCTTCGTGAACGTGGGTCCGCGGGAGACCCGCGCCGCGCTCCTCGAGAACGGCGCGGTGCAGGAGCTGCACGTCGAGCGCGCGAGCCACCGCGGGCTGGTCGGCAACCTCTACAAGGGCCGCGTCTCGCGGGTGCTGCCGGGCATGCAGGCCGCCTTCGTCGATGTCGGCCTCGAGCGCACGGCGTTTCTGCACGTCGCCGACATCGCGCTCGCGCGTCCCGACGACACGATCGTCGCGCTGCCCGCCGTGGACGATATCCGCCGCTTGGTGAGCGAGGGGGACGAGATCCTGGTGCAGGTCGTGAAGGACCCGATCGGCACCAAGGGGGCGCGGCTCACCACCTTCGTCGCGCTCCCCTCTCGCTACCTTGTGTACCTGCCGCGCGGCGAGGGCATCGGGGTGTCGGCGCGCATCGAGGAGGAGAGCGAGCGGCTGCGCCTGAAGGCGACCGTCGCGAGCCTCCTCGAGCGCAGCGCGCGAAGGCCGCCGCACGTGCTGGGCGGCGCAGGCTCGGCCGGCGGATTCACCGGCTTGGCCGGCGGGTACATCGTGCGCACCGCGGCGCAGGATGCATCGCCCGAAGGCCTGCGCGAGGACATGGACTACCTCGCGCGGCTCTGGGACCACGTCCGCTCCGCTGCGGGACGAGCGCCTGCGGGCGCGATCGTTCACGAGGACCTGCCGCTCGCGCTGCGCGTGCTGCGCGATGAGCTGGCGCGAGGCGTCGGCCGCGTGCTGGTCGACTGCCCGCGCGCGTATGGGCGGATGACGTCCTTTGCCCGCGAGTTCCTCGCCGGGGGCGCCGCGCAGATCGAGCTGTATTGC